>JANPIF010000187.1:0-1733 GCA_031424845.1 Ferruginibacter sp. | reverse complement strand
ATATTTTTACATTCTTAAACTTAATAACATATGAAGTATTTATTTCTCTTTTTTATTGTTTCTATAGCTGTTGGTTGTAACAATTCAAAAAGAGGCAGCGGTAATATTATAAAAGAAACAAGATCAGTAAATACATTTGATGGAATTGCCGCATCTCGTGCTGTAAGTGTTGATGTACAAATTGGTACACCTGCATCTGTAATCGTAGAAACAGACGATAACATTATGCCATTTGTAGAAACTAATGTTTCAAATGGAATATTAAAAATAAACCTGAGGGATATCAACAATTTAAGAAATTCAACAGTGTATGTTCATGTTATTGCACCTGAAATTAAAAGCCTTAATACATCAGCATCAGCAGAAATAACTTCTTCAGATGTAATTGTTGCTTCTGAAAAACTAGTGTTAAAAGCAAGCAGTGGTTCATCAATAGATGTAAAGATTGATGCACCCTCTGTAAAAGGCGATGCAAGTAGCGGGGCAGAAATTAAAGGAGCTGGAAAAACAAGAGATGTAAATAGTAATTCAAGCAGTGGTGCAACTATTAATTTTTCTGACTTACAAGCAGAAACGGCAAAAGCATCCGCAAGCAGCGGTGGTAGCGCATCGATATTTGCAAGTATTAGTATTGTAGCCAACGCTAGCAGTGGTGGCGAAATAAAATTTAAAGGTGGAGCAACATCCGTTCAAAAAAATGTGAGTAGCGGTGGTTCGGTAAATGCTCAATAGTAATATACCGCTTATTAAACTATACTTCTTACCAAAGTTTTTCATTATTTAGCAGGTGTCTAAACTACTGTAACGCAGTAGAAGTGTCAATTCTCAAATGCCTAATAACAAAGCTTTAAAGTTTTTTTATTAATCGTATAAAAAAACTAAAAAAAACTTTGCTATTTAAAATACATCTCTTACTTTTGCACTCCCAATTAAAAAAACGGAATTCAAAAAGTTCTTTATATATGTCACAACGAATCAGAATAAAATTACAGTCTTACGACCACAATTTAGTAGATAAGTCGGCTGAAAAGATTGTGAAAACAGTACGCAGTACAGGAGCAGTAGTAACAGGTCCAATTCCTCTTCCTACTCAAAAGAAAATTTTTACTGTATTGCGTTCTCCTCACGTAAATAAGAAAGCCCGTGAGCAGTTCCAATTGTGTACGCACAAGCGTTTGTTGGATATATACACCAGTAGCAGCCGTACGGTTGATGCTTTAAGCAAATTGGATTTGCCAAGTGGTGTAGATGTTGAAATAAAGGCCTAATGAACCTTCTCCAAAATGGGGATAGGCAAAAGGTAAGTTCTTAAAAGAAAATTAAACATCCATCTACGGAATGTTAGGCAAAAATGCCAAAACTAAAGTAGCGCTGGATATAAATAAGATACAATGAAAAGTATTATTGGAAAGAAGATTGGCATGACCAGTATCTTTGATGCAACCGGCAAGCAAACTGCCGTTACAATCATAGAAGCAGGGCCATGTGTAGTTACACAAAAGAAAACCGTAGCCACAGACGGTTATAATGCTCTCCAGATTGCCTTTGGTGATAAGAAAGAGAAGCACTCCCTAAAATCGGAAATTGCACACTTTGCAAAAGCTAATACAGCTCCGAAAAAAATAGTAAAAGAAATACGCAATAGCGAATCAGATAAAAATGTAGGTGAAACTATTACTACAGATATTTTTGCCGAAGGCGATAGTATCGAAGTAGTAGGTACTACTAAGGGT
>JANPIF010000186.1:0-8935 GCA_031424845.1 Ferruginibacter sp. | reverse complement strand
TAAAAAGAAAGGCAAAGTAGCGGAGCTGGAAGAAAGCCTGGTTGGAAAAAACCTTCATGCGCATATTGGCATTGGTCATACCCGTTGGGCTACGCATGGCGAACCGAGCGACAGGAACAGTCACCCACATACAAGCAGTACGGGAAGACTGAGCATGATACACAACGGCATTATTGAAAATTATGCTCAGCTAAAAAAAGAATTACTAAGCAAGAATTATACGTTTACAAGTGATACCGATACTGAAGTATTGCTCAATTTTATTGAAGATATTTTGTTCAATAATAATTGTACATTGGAAGAAGCCGTACGTATTGCATTAAAAAGAATTACAGGGGCGTATTGCATTTTATTGTTGGATGAGCAAGACCCAGAAACAATTATTGCGGCACGCAAGGGAAGTCCACTTGTAATTGGTATTGGTAAGGGTGAACATTTTTTAGCAAGCGATGCATCACCAATAATTGAATACACAAAAGAAGTGGTGTATGTAAACGATTATGAATTGGCCATCGTTCGCCCCGATGAATTGATTCTTAAAAATTTGGGCAATGAAAAAGTAACTCCTTTTATTACAAAATTGGATATGGAGTTAGCGGCTATTGAAAAAGGCGGCTACGAACATTTTATGCTCAAAGAAATTTATGAGCAACCGAGTACCATACAGGATTGCCTTCGTGGGCGCTTACATGCAGAAGCAGGAACGATAACAATGGCTGGCATTGACGACAACATTGAGCAAATAAAAAATGCAGACCGTATAATGATTGTGGCTTGCGGAACGAGTTGGCATGCGGGTTTGGTGGCAGAGTATATCATTGAAGAATTGTGCCGTATACCGGTGGAGGTAGAATATGCATCGGAGTTTAGGTATAGAAATCCTATTGTAAATAAAGGCGATGTAATCATTGCAATTTCGCAAAGTGGCGAAACGGCGGACACATTAGTGGCGCTAGAAAAGGCAAAAGAAAACGGTGCATTTATTTTTGGTGTAGTAAATGCCGTAGGCTCCTCTATTGCCCGTATTTCTCATGCAGGTGCATACACACATGCAGGACACGAAATTGGTGTGGCATCTACAAAAGCATTTACAGGGCAACTTGCAGTACTTATGATGATGGCACTACGCATTGCAATACAGAAAGGGACAATTACCCAAGAGCGTTACCTACACTTGCTTACAGAGCTTGCAGAAGTGCCAGATAAAGTAGAAGCCATTCTTAAAAATGCTGAACATATAAAAGGAATTGCATTAAAATATAAGGATGCAAGAGACTTTTTATTTTTAGGACGTGGGTATAATTTCCCAATTGCATTAGAAGGCGCATTAAAGCTTAAAGAAATTTCTTACATACATGCTGAAGGTTACCCTGCTGCAGAAATGAAGCATGGCCCTATTGCATTGGTAGATGAAAATTTGCCTGTGGTGTTTATTGCTACAAAGGATTCGTACCACGAAAAAATTGTAAGCAATATGCAAGAAATTAAAGCACGCAAAGGGCAAGTTATTTCTATCATTACCGAAGGGGATGATATTAGTCCTACCCTAAGCAACGACATAATTTCCATACCTACTGCAGATGAATTGATAGCACCCATTTTAAGTGTTATACCGCTACAATTGCTTTCATATTTTGTAGGCGTTGCCAAAGACATAGATGTAGATAAACCGAGAAACCTGGCGAAGAGTGTGACGGTGGAGTAATAAACATTGAACAGAAAAGAAACTATAAAATTTGAACATTGAACATTGAGCAATGAGCATTCATAATTGCGTCTTAAAAAGACGATCATTAATCAACGCTCAATGTTCAATATTCAAATAAAAACACGGTTTAAAATTCGTTCTATTTGTTTTAAGTGAGGTTATTTTTCGGACAAAAAAGCGATGCTTTTTTTGTCCGAGCTAAAACATAGCCATGGGCATCTTCGGTGGCGTCGCACATTTCATCGGTATACCTTTTTTCATCTTTTATTATGCAATAGATTGGAAATGGATTATGGAGTAGATTTTGTTGTCTAATCCCCAAATGGTCTTCCCTTTATTAATTTTACGTTCTACCTTAGATTTGAGAAAAGGGAAGCAAAATAAATCATCTATATCTCAATAATAAATAATCATTATTTTTCCTACATGAACATCATCACCACACACCCCGTAGAAGAACTTGGCTATAATTTTATAGACCCTTCATATATACCCGAAGGTGAAAATGAATATCATATAAGGGATATACAAAACGATGGTAAAAAATACCGTGCACTTACTGCTTCAGAGTTAGATACACTTATACATAACAGGAACACATCAGACAACTGGAACAATGTACAGGTCTCAGAAAACTTTACAGCTGGGCTCATTAAAAACTGTAAGTTTTATGGCTTGGTACGCATAGGTATATTACAACCTTTTTATAGAGAATTCCATAATTTTCGAATGGCGGTCGGTTTATATAACAGTACCATTATAAGCTGCGATTTGGGCGACAATATTTGTATTGATAATGTAAATTTTTTAAGTCATTACATTGTTTGCGAAGATGTAATGATAGCAAACGTAAATGAATTGGCTTGTACGGACCATGCAAAGTTTGGTAATGGCGTAATTAAAGAAGGAGAGCAAGAGGATATAAGAACATGGGTAGAAGTATGCAATGAAAATGGCGGTAGAAAGATTTTGCCTTTTAATGGGATGCTACCTGGGGATGCTTTTTTGTGGAGTAAATATAGAGATGAAGAAGAACTAATGGAAAGATTTAAGGATTTTACACAAAAAGAGTTGGACAGCAAAAGAGGATATTATGGCAAAATAGGGAAACGGACTGTTATAAAAAACTGCGGTATAATAAAAGATACCTGGATAGGTGAAGATGCCTATTTGAAAGGAGCAAATAAAATAAAAAATGTAACCATCAACAGTGATGCAGAACGTAAAACACAAATAGGAGAAGGCTGCGAATTAGTAAATGGAATAGTAGGATATGGCTGTAGGATTTTTTATGGCGTAAAAGCTGTGCGTTTTATTTTGGCATCACATTCACAGTTAAAATATGGTGCAAGGTTAATCAATTCGTATCTGGGCAACAACTCAACCATCTCCTGCTGTGAGGTATTAAATTCATTGATATTTCCATCCCACGAGCAGCACCACAACAATTCATTTTTATGTGCAGCACTTGTTATGGGGCAAAGTAACATGGCGGCGGGTGCTACTGTTGGCAGTAACCATAATAGTAGAAGTGCTGATGGCGAAATGCAGGCAGGTAGAGGATTTTGGCCAGGCTTGTGCGTAAGTTTAAAACATAATTCAAAATTTGCCTCTTATACAATTATTGCCAAAGGCGATTTTCCTGCCGAATTAAATATCACTATTCCATTTAGTTTAATAAGCAATGATGTAGCAAATAATGAACTTGTAATAATGCCCGCCTATTGGTTTAGGTATAACATGTATGCGCTCGAACGCAACGCATGGAAAACAAAAGACAGAGACCGCCGTACAGAAAAAATACAGACGATAGAATATAATTATCTGGCACCAGATACGGTAAATGAAATTTTTGATGCCATACCATTACTGGAAAAATTATCACCGGATATAAATGGTACAGCCACCACAGCTGGGTTTGAAAATATTGATAGAAAAACAACTATTATTAAAGTACCTCAGTCAATTAAAGTTTTTAAAGAGTTGATTCAATATTACGGTATGTGTAATTTATTGAGTCATTTTAATAAAAATAATTTTAATGATTTTGAAGAATTTAAAACTTCATTGCCTGTAAAAATCTCCCGCTCCACATGGATGAATATTGGTGGACAGTTGATGAAAACATCTACCGTAAATAATTTAAAAAATGATGTTATTTCCAACAATATAAGCAGTTGGTCCGACATGCACGAACGTTACAAAGAGGAAGGGATAAATTATAAAAATGATTTGTTGGAACATGCCTACTGCTCATTACTTGAAATATTAAATATCACTACAAAACAATTCACGGCAGATTTATTTAAAAAATTAATAGATGAAACCGTTGCTACCAAAACTTGGATGACAGAAGGTATTCTAAAAAGCCGTGAAAAAGATTATACCAATCCTTTCCGAAAAATGGTTTATGAAAACAATGATGAAATGAATAAGGTAATGGGCGCTCTAGATGAAAACAGTTTTATACAGGGACAGTTTGAGAGATTGGAGGAGTTTAAGGGGGTGGTAGCGGGAATAAAAAAGCATTTTAATTTATAAACGAGTTCAATTTAGTTTACATTTAAACGTTTTTTTACGAGTGCTCTTTTTCGCCGGGAGATTTTTACATAAAAATTTTTGGTTAAGCCAATATTTGCCAAAAATCTTACATCGCACACATGCTGCATATTTATTAAAAAAGATCGGTGTATCCTTAAAAAAATATTTGAAGGCAATTTAGTTTCGTAATTTTTTAAAGTTTTTGCAGATAAAATAATTTGCCCATTTATCAAATACAATTTGGTGTAATTGCTGCTGGCCTCCAAATAAATAATTTCTTCTGCTTTTAAGCTGTAGGGAGGTTTTGAAAAGGTTATCGTCGTTTCCATTTTTTTGAAAATTGATGTGGTTAATTCTGTCTGCTTTTAATATCCAGTAAAACAGTGGGCTTTACAATTAAAGCAGCACCATTTTCGAGTTTCAGACTGTTCACATTCGTGCTGTTATTTATTGTGGGATAGTTCGGTTTACCAGATGGTATTATTGCATCAACATACTGGTCGGGTACTAAGCCACATTCCCAGTTGGCAGTATTAGCCCAGGCAGTATCTGCGTTACCTTGCCATGTAGCTTTTATACGAAACTGATAAGTATCACCATACAAAATAGCATTTGCAGTAGTAATTACACAACGGTATTTATTGAAGGCATAATTGGTCGGTGGGTTTTTTATAACCAAAGAATCTTGTGCTGTACCAAAATAAAATGTACCATCATTAATATTGCTAAAGCCCGAACCTGCATTTACCTGCCACTGGTAGTTTATACCGGTTGTACCTTCCGTTCCAAAGCCCGTTAAACGAGTATCACAATAAGGCGAAATGATTTTTTCACATATACGATTGCCTAATTTATCGTAACTGTACTCTATACGCTTACCATCTGCATAATCAATTGCTGTTAAATTACTTTGGTTGTCGTAAGTGAAATTTTGTGCATTTGAAATCGAAATGATAAATAAGAATATTAAAAAGAATAAACCTTTCATTTTTTTATATATTTTATTAATAAACTTGCGAATAAAATGAAAACATACCACTTGAATGCTGACTACTTATTGCATTTGAACTAATCCAATTCGATATTTCTTTTATTGCTTTTAACTTATTTTTATTTCTAGAATTTGAAGACCAGCTATCCTTAATATTCTCTTCATAAGAAATTAAATTCGTGAAAAATGAATTATTTGATGCTGCATTACCTTTTGGATCTTTTTTTGTACCATCTCTATTATAAATAGTATTTATTCCTTTATCATTAAGATATATTCGATCAATATATTTTTTTATATCAAAATCTAATTCTTCTTGATTAGCATTTGCCTCATCACTTAACATTTGATTTATTTTATTTAATGCTTTGATTGTTATTTCATATCTCTCATTTAAAGTACTACTCCTTGGTAGTTTTGCCTTTTGACCACTCTGTAAATCAATTTTACTCTTTATACTCACTGAAGTTTCTGCAATTGAATTTAAAACACTTTTTGAAAGAAGACCGTTTTGGTCTGTAAAAATAATCGGATTATTGTCTGCATAAGGATACAAATTAGTAGCCCACACTGGGTCTTCACTATTAAACCTGCCCACGCTTGGCTGGTAATATCTTGCCCGCATAAACGTTAAGTCTTTGCTTTCGTAGCCTACACCATATTTACCTACATAACGGTAGGCATTAAAATCTTCTTCCTGCACTTGTTGGGTTTCTCCAAATGCGCTGTATTGGTATTTGTGCGTAACAGTTTGGTTGCTGTTGGTAATTGCAACGGTACTTCCCCTAAAATCGTGGTGGTAGTAGTAAGGTTGGGAGGTACTTACTTTTACTCTGGCAACCATACCAAGGCCATGTATATAATAATATTGTGCATTACCGCTGGCATCTGTTTCCATTAACACATTGTATGCATTGTCTAATACATAACGTGTATTGTTTCGTTTGCGGCGTTGCCCTAGTCCATCATATTCATATGTAATTGCATTACCATTTTCATCGTATTGTACCAAATTATTTTTTGCATCATAAGTATAATTTATTCCGCCATTCGTTTTTGTAATCCCTGTGAGGTTGCCATTGCTATCATACCCAT
Source organism: Ferruginibacter sp. (assembly GCA_031424845.1). Classification (GTDB taxonomy): domain Bacteria; phylum Bacteroidota; class Bacteroidia; order Chitinophagales; family Chitinophagaceae; genus Ferruginibacter. The sequence goes on along the minus strand of JANPIF010000186.1, from coordinate 2,600 downwards.
AGGTATCGGTATCTTTTGTAAGCAATCTATTCACATTATTATAGGTATAACTAATGCTATCGCCCAATGCAGGCGGTGTTTGCATAAAGGGTTGGTTAAAACTTTCTTTTTTATGATTGCCTAATTTATCTAACTCAAAACCATAAGCAGCAATGATAGTTCCATCAGCTTTTGTTGTAACCATACTATCCATACGGGCAGCCGCATCGTAAAAATATTTTACGATGGTACCATTGCGGTTGGTTTGGGTATTCAATCTTCCATCAAGCAAATAAGTGTATGTAGCCCAAGCTACATTTGCAATATCTTTTACTTTTGTTAATCGGTTATTTGCGTCATACTCATACAATACAGCAATACTATTTGGGTAAGTAATTTTTGTAATGTTACTATTATTGTCGTAGTCATAACTTACAGTATTGCCTGCAAAATCATTGTAGTTAACTGTTTTTATACGTTTCAAAGCATCGTAAGTATAACTAATGGCTTTTCCATTTTTGTTTACAGACTGTAAACTATTATCTGCGTAATAATTATAGGTTGCATATCCATCATTTACCAATAAATCTTTTTCATTAAACGTATGTAAAAAATTTACTCCGTTAGGGCTTGTAAATTTCTTTAACCTGCCATCATCATAATAATCATACTTTTTTATAGCACTACCAAACTGTTCTTTTATCAATTGGTCATTCTGGTTATAAGTGAGGTATGTAATGTTACCCTTTGCATTTTCTACTTCTAACAGATTGTCATTTTTATCAAAACGATATTGTGTAATGATGTTTAAGCCTGTGGTATCAAAACTTTCCTTCATCATATTATCGTTGGCATCATACAAATAATTTGTGCCGATGTTATTTGGATTTATGCTTTTTAATAATCTGCCATAAGCATCGTTTTGAACCTGGCTTATAATATTCAATGGTAATTTAGTCTGCACCAAATTTCCATAAGTATCATAATTATATTTTGTACCAATTAAGGATGGGTTAAGCATACTGTCTATCGTTCCATTTGCATTTGGGAAGATTCTTGTTGTAACGCCATTTGGTGCATTTATTTGTATGAGTTGCCCTTGAGGCATATTGTATGTAAATGTTGTAATGTTATTATTGCCATCTATCTTTTGTGTTATATCATTGTAACTATTGTACTGCATTGTTTCAGCAATATTAATTCCTCCCCCTACTTTTGAAATACTTAATACATTTCCATTGCTGCTGTAAACAGGCACTACTTCTACATTGGTTAAACTGTCTCTTACTTTTGTGGGCAATAAAACATTTGCAGCATCATTATACTCGATGCCATTTTTATAATTAGGTCCTTCTGCAGCTACAGGCATACTGTACTGGTTGTTTTTGATATTTTGTTGTTGTGTTACACCATTTAAAACTGTTTTTATTTTTATAAAAGTATTGTTAGCAGCAGCAGTATGAGTTGCTATTGTTTCTATGAGTGTTTGCTGCGTATGGTTTACTTGGGTACTGGTAAGCTTATTTATTTTGTTGTACCTATTGGTTATGATATTGCCTTTAGGCATTACAATTTTTGTAATTAAATATTCTTGCCCAGGCAAAGTGCTGTAATTGTAAAAAGTAAAATCCTGCTTAGGGTTTGTGTATTTTGTTAATCGTCTTGCTACATACTCAAATCTTACGCCCTTGTGTAAGGCACCCGCATTGGCACTTACAGAATCTATGAGGTTGGTGTTGGTAATGTAAGCAAATTCTATTTTTCTATTATGGCTATCATCTACTTCTTTTAACCGCTTAATGTTTATGCCAGAAGTTGCTGTATAACCATTTTCATATGCAAGACTTACTGTATTATTATGCCTGTCTTTTACTGAAACCAAATGCAATATGTTTCCGCTTACTCCTGCTAATTTTTCAAAGCGATAACTTACCTGGCTTTTTGTTTTAATAGTGATAAGTGTTGGATCGAATGCGTTTTTTGTTAGAACATCATACACACCTTTTGTTATATATGCATCTGTATTGGGATTATAAACCTGCACATTTCCACTACTCCACATTATTAAATACCTATCATCTGCATTAGATGATGTAATGCCTTTATCAACCAAAATATAATTGTTGTAATTATGGTTCCACCCTACACCTATATTTTGCTGATCGTACACTACATTCCCATTATCATCCCTACCCCTCACACCTTCATCTGGCACTTCTGTACTGGCCGCATTGTAATTAAAGGAGAAACTTAAAGATGGTACACCTTTAATGGTAAAAGGTGTTTCACCATAACTACTAAAATTACCTTCACCTAATGAGGGATTGTTTCCTACAAATTCATTTCGGTTATAAGGAATATGAAAGTCAGCATCTGTAAAATCCGGCTTACTATTTAATTGTAGTAAACGATACAACATTACAAACGCTTCTATTCTTGTTACAGCTTGGAATGGCCTAAAGTTGGTAAAGTTTGGACCTGTTTTTATGAGCCCCATTTGTGCAGCTTTTAAAATGTATCCGTTTACTTCTGCACCGGCAACCAAATCTGCGTATGGGTTTGGTAATGTTGCATCGGGTTTAATGTTCCAGGCTTCCAACAATACTTTTAAAGCATAACCC
>JANPIF010000185.1:0-18729 GCA_031424845.1 Ferruginibacter sp. | reverse complement strand
GGTACAATTTGCACTTATCAATTTACACAACGATCAAAGTTTAATATTGGTTTTGTAACCCGCTTTCAAACTACTTATATTCAGGCACTGCGCCCACAGTATCTATGGAATAAAATTATAGGAAATCTTACAGATAATGTTTACAGTGCAGCACAATCTGCTTATTTAAACTTTTATAAAAATGTGGTATTTACATGCGGAAATGCAATCAGAGGTAAAAAAGATGCCTTAATAAAAATCAGTGAGAACGACTTCTTCCAATTCTTTGACAGTTTTGATAGTGTAGGTATAATTGATAAATCAGGTCAGGTAGATATGTTGCAAAAATCCAACATGGTTGATGTAAATAATTGGATTGATATACCCGGTCCTAACCTCGATACTTTTAAAGTTTCCATGGCAAAGGAGTACCTATACAATGAGTTAGAAATCGGTTATCCTGAATTAAGCAATGAAGTAGGCTTATTAAATGCCAATGATGAATTTAATACAAAGTTTCTTTTCAGTTTAGGTACAAGCAAAGCCACGGGCAGGTTGGATAAGGTGAGCAAAGTAAAAGCTGCGTGTTACGAAATTGAAAAGATAAGAATTACAACTTTCCAAAAAGATACTACGGATAACAAGGCAGACAATGATTTATTTGTAATTCATATTGAAGATAATTTACAGCCAGCAGCAGGTGCTATACCTGCGCATTATAAATTGGATAGATCTTTAAATCCATCTGCCACAGGATTAATTGAAAAAGATACCGTTTTTAATATTTTCCTAAGTCCTAAACGCAACTTATTACGCAATGGTAATTTTTTACGGTCGTCTTTATTCAGGGGAGATATAAGAACATTGTTTTACAAAACATCAGATAAAAACAGTGCAATGCAGGCCGGTGGCATTGTCGAAAAAGATGATGTAAATATCGGATCCCTTGATGCACCATTCTTTTACCCGGTTTATTTTGATGGTGAATTTCCTGTTACAAATAATATTCTTGATTTGCTTGCCATAAACCCATTACAGGTACTAAGGTTTCCCGTTAATGGAACTTTTTATAAAGGCATCATTGTAAAAGCTGCTGTATCGGGAAACCGTACATCATCACACGCTTACCAAATGCTTAGCACTGCAGATAATAACCTTTTAAAATTGATAGACTATTATGGATAACTTCCTTTACATCCCGGAACTTAATCCGGTAATATTTTACGATACCACTCGGGCAAACCTGCCTAAGTATTTTACTCATCACTTTGAGAATTGGATGTTTCCAGAGCGGCTATATCCATGGCAACAGCGTGAAGATTACCACCAAATATGGCAAACAACTGATATTATAAAACTGCAGTTTGAAAGCACCTTTGATCCTATTATTGTAAAGTTGGTAGATCAATATGGAATTGCCCGTATTACGCTACCGGCTCTTATAGGTTTGCCAAATCAATATTTACAAGGTACTTATGCCTTTGAGGTAAGTATGAGTCTTGCAGGTTTGCCAAAAGGTTGCTATCGCTTACAAATTGAAGCAGGTATTGCAGGTCCTTTACAAAAAATATTGATTAGTGATAAGCAGTATATAAGCGATGTACAAATTAAAAATACCTTTTTAATAGAATATAAAAACAGTCGCTATCACAATGATGTAATGTTCGAAAGCGGCATTGTATTTCAATTTAGGGTGCACGGTAATATCGGTTTTTTAGAACCTATTCGCAATGATGAAAAAGCAAGAGATCAGAAATATAACCCCGCATTATTAAACAGTCGTACCTCCAGGCAATGGCCTATGTATTTTGGCGATCAGTTTGGTTTGCCTGATGATATTGTAAACCTGTTGAACGAAATATGGAGCTGTGACAATGTGAGAGTAGATAACAAAGAATTTGGTATTGCAGGCAACTTTGAATTTGTGGTAGTGGATCGTTATCCAAAACGTGGGGTAAAATTATTGGTGGAAGAAGGAATAAACAGAAATAGTAGAATATTCACAACGCTTGCAGATACTACAAAAAAATTAGTAACATCTGTAATTGTAGATGCCCATGTGTTTGGTGACACTGGCAACCAAGGCAGCAGTAATACCATTCCAGTTTTTAACATAATCAACGAATAAAATTTATAAAAATGAATTTGAAAACGATCTACCTGCATATCAATCCAAAAACGCAGAATGTCTTTTATGTAGGCATGGGTAATAAAGGAAGAGAAAATGGTTTTAGTAAACGTTCACTAGCATGGCAGTCTTATGTAAAGGAGAATGGATTACCAATCATTTGGGTAGTCAGCCATAATCTAAAAAAGAGGAAAGCAAAAAAGATTGAAGAGGAACTTATAGCACACTATGGTAGAACAGGTATTGATTTAAACGGACAGCTCGTCAACCTAAGAACTGGAATGGGTGCTAAGGGCGCAGTATTTACAGATGAAGAGAAAGCTGCTAGATCAATTCGCAGAACAGGATTCAAATTTACTGAAGAAGCTAAACGTAAAATGTCGATAACTCATACTGGCAAAATTTTATCTAAGGAACATAGGGATGCAATAGGAAAATCCATTAAGGGAGAAAAAAATGGAATGTTTGGTAAAGTGGTTAGTAACGAAACAAAGGAAAAATTAAGAATGGCCAATCTGGGTAAAAAGCAAAGCCTTGAGACAATACAAAAAAGAATGAACTCCTTGATTATAGGTGGTGGTACTGAAAGAATGAGGCAAAAAAAGTTGGGTGTCAAAATGAGTGAAGAAACTAAACTTAAAATAAGTGCGGCTACCAAAGGGGTAAAGAAAAATAGTAAATTAACTAAAATTAAAAATTAAAAAAAATGGCTATAGATCTTAAGATTTCACTTGGAACTATAAATTATACAGATTATTTACATGTAACAGCAAGCAAAGTTTCAACACCTTCCTCAATAGCATGGGAGGATTGGATAAATGTACCTGTAACCAATTACAATTTTATAATACCTGGGCTTGATCCTGATAATTATTTTATAAGGTATTACGATGCTGCAACAATAGGAGCATTAGGCACATTGGTGGCAGAGTTATATGTAAATGCGCTCAGTGGGGAGTGGGAATATGAAAGAAGGTTTTATACTGTTGGTGGTGCAAGCTTTGGAGATCCTTTGGATGGAGACTTGGCGATAGTTGATCCGTATTTAATTGATAAAAATGTAACAGGAGTTTTTAAAGAGGCTTTTCGTTATTACAATCCTACTGGAGAATACAATTTTGATAAAGTAAATGGTAGAATTGATGTGCTGACTGGTGTGGCTTTTGCCCAAGGAGAAAAAATTGCTGTAGAAATAAAATACAAAGTTGCTAACACATCATCAGGAGGAAGTGGTGGTATTTACAATGGCAATATTGATGTACCTGAGCTTACCAGAACATTATTAACGGCAGAAGTTAATAAAAGATTGAGGTTGGTAGGTACTGCACCAACACAAGAAATCACATTGCCATTACTTACAACATTAGGAATTGGGAATGGTTTTTATTTTGACAACTCTGTGGGGGGAACAGCGGTGCAGCCAAAAATATTATTGTCAGGTGCAAATAAAATTAGGTTTAACGGCTTTGATTGGGTAGGAGGTAATTTATTTGATGAGTTTTGGGTTAGCCGTGGGGAGCATCTTCTCTTAAAGAAATTTGATGATGATTATTGGGAGGTGGAATTGGATTATAAAGGTACTAATGTAGGTGAGAAAGTAACGCTTGGCCATCGCAGACATGCAAATGTTTTGATAGAAGATTTTAATATTTACAGCGGAGATGAATACCCTCGTTTATGGTGGTGGCTTACAAATGTATTACCTGCAACACACTATTATACATCTCCTAATATTAATAATTTTAGCGTTTCATTTAATGCAGCAAAAACCGGTCAATTTGTAATTGATATTCCTTCAAAACAATTTAGGATGCCAAAAACGGAGGGTATGATGGAAAAAGGATTATCGTCATTTACAGTATTCGGATTAGATACTGTTAACCGTCCTGTAGATTACTCGGGTGGTTATCAGGAGCAAATGAATTTAGCACATACGCACAGAATTAAAACAAGGGGTGTAGGCAATGGCTCAGACCCTTTCGCTGCACTAGTTAGGTCTAATGTATCTGATGGGTATGCCCAATCTATTAATGGAAACATTATAGAAACTGAAGGAGGTCCTGAAAATCGTGTAAAAAACATTGGAGTAATTTATGGAAGAAGAATATAATTAGTAATATTTATTATTACTTTTACAAATCAAAGAGCTTCACCGAAAGCCTGCACCTTTTAAAAGAGGTTAGCAGGCTTTTTTAATATAAAAAAATGAAACTTAAAATCTTCTTACTATTCACGTTTATTTCATTAAAAATATTTGCTCAAACGCCTATATACGACAGTACAAAACTTTTGCAGCCCGTAAATGCCTATGGTAATGATAATAAGAATGGCCGCTTTAGAGGTTCCTTACTCATACCAAAGGATACTATTCGTTTAGCGGTTGCAGATAGTGGCGCCATAGCTTTTAAAGGTAGTGCATTATGGAGCTGGAATGGTTATCAATGGTCTAAAGGTACGGGCGGAGGTGGGGGTGGAAGCACTACAGTTACATTTTATGGTATCAATGGTTCTAATGATAGCACAATTTTGTTATTAAGCGATGGCTCTAGATACGCTGCTTCTTTGGGAAGTTCATCAATTATAAATACTACTTATACAAATTTACAATCCCTCATAAGCTCAAACGCTTTAAAAGCCGGCAGCCTTTATAAATTAACTGATTATAGAACCTACTACAAATTACTTACAACAAATGAAGCCGACCGTGATAGTTTAGGAGATTTGGAACCTTTGATTTTACAGGCTACCAGTGTAAATTCATTGGCTGTTGAGGCTTACAGTGAAATATTCCCTGAAGATATTATACATTATTCTTTAAATGATTTTTCATCTCTTGCCCCCTTAGGAATTTCGAAAGGAAAAATAACTTACAGACGTGATACAAGAAACAACCTAAGTACTTTTTATGATTTTAGAAATATAGTTTGGCAACGATGCGAAGTAACACCGGGTGGTCCATTCATTGCTTTTTATAATACAACAGGCGTTTACAATTTTGTAAAAACCTTTAGCAGTGGCAATAAGGATATTTCATTGGCAGAAGGTTCTATAAATGCAACTTTTGGAAGTAACAGTTATGATATTACGGTGGGTAAAAGGTTAGGAGGTGCAGGTACCGGATTATTTACCGGATCATCTGTACACTCTGTATTGATTGAATCTGATTGCGCCGGTGTAGTAACGTATGGTGCCGGTTACATAGGTGGAATTTACATTGGTAGCAGCAGCAGAAATATAAATATTGGCAGCAGATCTTACAATATTTCTATAGGTACAAATTGTTACGCTATTGATTTAGGTTTACAAAATTCAGATGTTTCCATCCCACCCAATACGATCAGGAAAAGATTAGAAAAAGGATATAGTAATTTTGAAATAAGCACGGCACTAAGCGCAAAGACAATAGATCTATTCAATGTTAGTGTGGGTGCACTTTCACCATTTCTTACAAGCTCCGCAAATTTTGCAGGTATTATAAAAGTTACAGGTGCTGCTGTTGATACCTTGGATAATCTTACAGCCCTTACCACATCTTTAACCGTACAGGATATAAGAATACAACCGGACAGTGGTGTAAAAATCCTGATCAGAGATACTTCATTTAACAGCACAACAGGAAAGAATTTTGTGCTTGGTACAAATATATTATTAGATGGTAGCCGTGGAGAATATGCACAGTTCCATAAAAATATTATCAATGGGCAAACAGCACAACCCATATTTTTTTACCTGAGCTATACAAACAAAATAAGTACCGGTGGAGGTGGTGGAACAATTGCCGCAGGTGCAATAAGTTCATTACCAACAATAGGATTTAATCCAGGTACAAATATTACAAGCAATGATTTTATAACAAATGTTTTTTATCAAAGCCAGCCACCTACAGCAACACTTACGGGCGGTGGTACCTATGAATTTACAACAGCAGGAAGTACAGCACGGACACTAAGCTGGACGGCAGGCAGACAGGCGGCAACATCTACACTCGCTACTGTGGTTGTAGATGGAGTAAGCCAAACATTTACCCAACCTGCTCAAGGAGCTTCTGTAAGCGGAAATAAAAACGCTACAGTTCTTCACAACACAAATACAACTTATAGTAATGTAGTTACTACTACCGATAGTAAAACAGCTACAGCCACTACAACATTTACCTACCAAAATAAAATTTATGCAGGTTTTGTAACGAGTAACAATCCTAGCGATGCTGATATTATTGCGGCAACAGGAAGTAGTTATGTAGGAGGGCAATTTTCTGCAACACGTAATCAAAGTGGCGTGTTAACTACACCATCATCATCAAAATATTTTGTTTTTGTGGCACCGGCAAGTTATGGAACTCCAAATATTATTATTAATGGCTTAGGCGTAACATTTAATCAAACTACAAGAAGTTTTACAAATGCAAGTGGCGGTATTTCATCATACATAATAGCAGTTTCACCAAACCCTACCGCCGGGCAAATTGATTCATACATAGTAAACTAAACCATGAAAAAAATACTTTTTATATCATTCCTAACTTTTGCATTTTTTGGAGTTTTTGGGCAGACAAAGATTGCGGCTGTTTTGGTTCGTAATAATCCAGCAGACACTTACCCGGTTACTTCCGATACTTTACAAAGAGGTGGAATGATGGTTTTTTCTTCCATTACAAATAGGGATGCCTTACCACAAGAATTAAGGAAGGTTGGTATGCTTGCCGCAGTTGATACAGTTGTATATCAATTAAAAGGCGGTACAGCGAATGTGAATTGGAGTTTGTTTAAGCCAGGAGGAACTGTTGTTACTCCTAATACAATATTTACAGGTGGAACCATGAATATAAACACTACTATTGATCGGAATGGTAAAGACCTTGAATATGTAAATAACGTAGGTGCTGCAAGTGATTATGAACTAAGCTCTACCAATGTACGAGTAAGTGAATACAATAACGGAACCTCTTTGTACAATGAATATACTTCACCAACTTTTACCAATAATCAATTAACAACTAATTTAGGCGTACAAGGTATAAGACAAGTTGCGGAGCAAAGAACTGTTATTGGTTCACCGTTTTATGAAATGCTTGTAAAGGGATTGGGGGCGCAATCCTACAGGGGAATTAAGATAGATAGCAGTAGTGTTTATCTTGGCAACATGAGTGCCGGAGCCGGTAATGAAACTGTCATTATAGACGGCACTACAAATAAGGTTAAGATTAAAAGCCTTAAAAATAATCTTGCATTGGATAGCATTGTTTCAACAGATACTGCAGGGAATTTAAAAAACATTTCCAAATCTTCATTAGGTGGGGTACAAAATTTACAATCAGTTTTAGATAATGGCAATACAGCATTAGGTCAAGAGATTACTTTATTGAATAGCGATGGTTCAAAAATGTTTATTGGTAATAATCAGATAGGAATTAATGACGCAAATAATGATTTAAAAATTTGGATAACAGAGGAAAGATTTTTAAACCAGTATCCGAGTGGGAATTTAAAATTTGCAATGGACTATAACAATGGCGGTGGTAGGCAATTATTGGGCAATGATAGTGGGGGAATTACTGCAATAAAAATACCATTAAATACAAATGTTCAAACAGGTTTATTATATCCTATTTATGGTACAGCTGAAAGAGTTTTGCCATTGAGTGTAAACGGACAGTTTGCAAATGCCGCTGGAGAAATATCACTTGGCGCAGTCGCACAAGCAGATACTCAATATTTGCGCCGGGATCTGAATTTAAAAATTGATAGCTTACGAAACAATAACGGTACTTTGGAAGGCCTTGTAAATTTCATATGGAAACCGCAATTAGTTTTACCGTCAAGCACTAATATTTACAATACAGATGGAACGCTTACCGGTCCCAGGAGAATGAATGGAAACGGGTATTTATTAAAATTGGACAGTGCGAAATTATCCATTCAAGATACTACCGCTACAAGTGGGCATTTATACGATTTTAATAATGGCGTTTCTTTCGTTGATTACGGAAATACAAATACATCCTCTTTAATTCAAACAGAAATAAGCGGAATAAAATTCGCAACTATTGACAGGAATAATTTTGATACATCAAATAATCTTTGGGTAAAGCCAGGTAGTTTAGAATTAAATAGCACTACGCATATTGATATTAATGGTAAAACGCAATTTCCTGCAACATATACCACCGCAGGTACTACCGGCAATCAAACTATAAACAAGAATAGTGGCAGCGTAAACATAGCAGCTGCAGCCACAACAATTACTGTTACAAATAATCTCGTTACAGCAAATACAATAGTTTCAGCAAGAGTTTCAACCAATGATGCTACAGCGGAAATATTAAATGTAGTATCGGTAACCAACGGCTTTATAATAACAATGGCTACACCAGCAACCAACGAAACTCAAATTAAATTTTGGATAACTAACTAAGTATGGCACAAACGTATTATCAAAAAGTGAATAGCGGTTGGAAGAAAATGACTTTACGAGGTATCACAGGCAAGGGAGTAAAAGTATTTGTATTAGATACGGGTAATAATAACTCACCTGACTTTTCGATGAATTTTACAGCTGATGGTATGGCAGATGTACATGGCCATGGTTCTTTAATGGGAAGTATAGTGAAGTCAAGCATAGGACTTGCGAAAGACTGCATATTGTACAATGGAAAAGTTATAACAGATACTGGTGCGGTGTTTCCTACAAACGTTGCAAATGGACTTCAATGGGCGCTCGATAATGGTGCAGATGTTATAAGTATGAGTTTTACAACTGGAGGTTATTCGCAAGAAGTGCAGGATAAAATAAACGCTTGTGCAGCTGCAGGAATTGTAATGATATCAAGTGCAGGTAATTCTACCATTCTAAGCAACATACTTTATCCAGCAGGGGCTTTAAATGTTATTGCAACAAATGCTGTGAAGGCAGATGGTGCAATAGTTTACAAAAACGCTTTGGTGGGAAGCCTAAACCACGGCATAGATATTTGTGCCAGTGGTTTTGGAGCAGAGTGTTTGGATAAGAACGGAGTACTTACAAGCAATAGCGGTTCATCATTATGTGCTTCATGGTTAGCAGGTGCTTTTGCATTAATAAAAGAAAAGTTGGGTTATCCTCCTAATCCTGTAGTAATGAAATATATTTTATCAAGAGCAATCAAACAAACAGATCCTGTCCTTTACGGTGCAGGTGTGTTTACTTTTTAAATTATGAAAAAGATAATATTTTTAGCAGCATTATTTTCAGCAACATTAGTAAATGCACAAACTCCTTCATGGCAAGTAATTGGCGGAAGTCTAAAATTGATAATAGGCGGAGATACTATTCCGATAGATAACAGTGCAGCGAAGTACACCACGGCATTATTAAAAAACATTCGTGGCAATGTAGGAGTGTCAACTAATAGCCATGATAGCGTTTTAGTGTATGATGAATTGACAAAAAGTATAAGAAAAAAATTGATTAGTGCAGGCGGTGGTGGAACCGGTACTCTTACAAACATCACAGCTACAAATAATACAGGGCAAACCTGGACAATAACGAATCCAACAACAACTCCTAATTTATCATTAGCATTAACGAGCTCCGCAGTAGGACTGACCAATGTGCCCAATGTAGATGCTACAATTAGAGCTAACCACACGGGCACACAGCTATCTTCTACAATAAGTGATTTTATAACCAATGCTCGTACAAGTGTTTCACTTACAACTACTGGAAGTGGTGCAGCAACATATAATAATTCAACTGGAGTTTTTAATATACCAACCCCACCATCTGGCGTAACAACAATGGGGGCAATAGGAGCTTCACCAAATGGTAACGGTGGAACAATATCGGGCAATACGTTAACCTTACAGCCTGCAGATGCAACTAATGGTGGTGTTCTTACTTCCGGTGTGCAAAATATCCCAGGCACTAAATATCTAGCAAATGACTTGTACATAAATTCTTCAAGATTAGGAACAGGACCAAACGCATTCCTCACTAATAATATTTTCGGGTTCCAAGCCTTAAACGCAAATACAACAGGACAATATTTAAGTGCTATTGGCACGCAATCCCTTTTTAATAATACATCAGGTGTTGCAAATTCAGGAAATGGTTATCAAACATTGTTTAGTAATACAACAGGTGGCAATAACCTTGCAAATGGTTATCAGGCTCTATATTCAAATACCACAGGAAGCGATAATACAGCAGTAGGTTTACAGGCTTTATATGCTAATACAACGGGAGGAAGTAATTTAGGTTTAGGAAGCAATGCATTAAGGTTTTCAACCGCTTCCCAAAACGTAGGGCTTGGTGTATTTTCTCTTTATCAAACGACAAGCGGAGGCGATAATACAGCGAATGGTTTTGCGAGTGGGTACAATTTAACAACAGGAACAGGTAATTTCTTTGGTGGTAGTAATTCAGGAGGTGGAATAACAACAGGTAGCGGTAATACTATTGTAGGAGCAAATACTACAGGACTACCCGCAGCTTTAACCAATACACTATTATTGGCAGCAGGCGGAACAACAAGAATATACAGCGATGTTTCAGGTAACACAGGTTTAGGCACATCTTCCCCTACAGCAAAATTAGATGTAGCAGGTACTGGTAAATTTAGCGATAACGTAAAAATAGGCGGTGGCACAAATGCAAGTGCATTACTTGAAGTAGTGAGTAATACAAAAGGCTCTATTCCTGCACCATTGAATGATGAAAGGTTTGTAGCTACGAATGTTCTAAACCCAACAAAAGGACTGCATGTTATTGATAGTGTAAGCGGAATATTAATGCGCTATAATGGTACAGATTGGCAAAAGTATGATGCATTTCAATTCAATAGAAACTCAATTTGTTTTTACAATATATTTCAAGGTTTTGCAAGTCAATCAATACTTGGAGGGCAGCATTTGGATATTGCCAACGGGTCAGCGTTTGAAGATTTTACTTTAAATGTTAGTAGCATCAATCAAGATGGTTGGACATTTTCAGTATTCAATGAAGAAGCAACATACACAGCAACTTTTACTGGTCAGACAGTATATCAATTAAATGGCTCTACTGTAATCACAACAATACCCGTAGGGGCTCATTGGGTATTTAGAAGAATGAACGGTAAACTAAGAAAAATAAATTAATATGAAAATTATCAACAATTAAAGATGGAAAACTTTTAAAACTTTCCGCACGTGGAATTGCTTATAAGAGAATAGCAGAAATTCCAAAAGTAGGAATAGTAATTACTTCAACAAAAAGTGAAATTTCAAAAATATTAAAAAGAAACACACTGGTTGTAGAAGTTTAAAAAAATGCATAAAAAGTAATATTTTATATTACTTTTATAAAAGAATTACCCCTATGTCAATCTTAGAATATATTAAAAATGGGTTACCTAAAATTACCCTTGGAGAGGTAGTGGCTTTTGGAGCATTGCTGGTAGCCTTTTGCAAAGGTGTGGAGGATATTTTCGGTAAAAAATATTTAGGTACCTGGATATGGAATGGTATTAAAAGATTTTTCTTGATGCCTGTAACAATTTTGAATGAAATATCTGGATTAAGAACAGAAGTAAAGTTTATCCGTGAGGAAGTGCAGTATAATGGAGGTAAAATTAAGCTGCGAGATGCAGTAGAAAAAATAGGAAGGAATGTTAATGAAGCATTAATGGAGGCTAAAATTAATGGTAAAAAATTAACAGAGCTGGACATAAGATCAAAAATTAGTGAAGAGTGCGATCCTACTTTGATTTTTAAACTTGATGATATTGGTGGTTGTATTTATTGCAACCAATCGTTTTATAATTTCTTTGGATTCAATGAATCGGATATAAAAGGATTTAACTGGGAAAGTGTAATTGCAGAAAAAGATTTACAGGAAGTAAGAAAAAGATGGGATAGGGCAATTGCTACAAAATCACAGTTTTTAAGCACGCATAGTATTATTGATAGTGAGGGTAAGGCTAAACAATGTAGGGTAATAGGATTACCAATAGTGCTGGAAGATTCACTTAAAGGTTTTTATGGCACAGTAACACCGGAATGATTTTTTAAACTATAAAACAAATTGCATTATGAACAACAAAAAAATTGCAGGACTATTCTTTATTTTAATAACAATCCTCACAGCCTTTCAGGGCTTCATACCATCCATACCTGGTATAAATGATCACACCATTACTCTGGTAAGTGCAATAACATTATACCTGGTGTCAACACTTACATTATTTCGACAAACCATATCAGATGAAATAGCAAATGCTGCAAAAACTGCCACATGGATAGTAGTCATAATTGCAAGTATTGGAGGTTTAAATGACATTTTAAACATAGTTCAATTAAGTGAAACGGTTGATCAGTGGGTTAGGTTTGGAATAACTTTTACAACATTTGTTCTTAACCTTATCAGTAAGCTGCTATGGCCTACTCCTGAGACAAAATCATTGATATGAGTATGAAATCATTTTTTATTACGCTCTGTCTGGGCGTAATAATTTCCTTTTTTCTTTTTAAAGGTTGCAATAGACAGACACCGCCTCCACAAGTAATTACTGCACCTGAACAATTAGTAAAAAATGTAGTAGTTGCAGAAAATATCACAACTGTAAAGGTTGACAGTTTGCAGTTGCTTTTAAAAGATGCAGATAAGCATGTGGCATGGTTAAATTTAAACCAAAATGCAGCCGACCGTACAATTGCATTACTCAGGGATAAGATTGCAGGAATGGCAAAAGAAAAGCATGCAGAAAATGATTACCAATCTGGCAAAGAAGATCTGTTTATTGAAATCGATAATTTAAATCAAGCTAATGATAAGCGTGATTCTTTGTGTGATGCCACCGTTTCTACCTTGCAAAAATCAAACGTGATCAAGGATAGCATTATTGAATTGAAAAATAATTTGTACGCATCCCTTCGCCGCTCCTTTGATACAGCAATAGATAATAATTACAAACTTATCGAGTCTTCAAAAGTTCAAAAAAAGGAGATACGTAAGCGTAAGGCAGGTATATTATTTTGGAAGGTAGCAGCTATTGGTGCCAGTGTTTTTATTGTAAAGCAATCATTATGACACCTGAACAGAAAGCATAGAAAATTAAAGCATTATCTAACATCATCAATAATTCATTTTCTTTTCATCATGTTGTAAGAGATCCGCTTAAGCTTTCTAAAAGCTTGAAAGGCTCCAAAGAAAGTAGAGCGAATGTAGAAACTACATAATCTATAAAACCTGTATTTTTTTTGAATAATATTTTTTGGTAACAGGTCATTCATTAAATAAAAGTAATGATTAATTCAAAACAATTAAGGTTAATATCTCCTGTTATAAGCGTTTTAAATGCAGATAAAATTGCACCGCTTTTGGACAAAATTTGTCCTCTTTATGGTATTGCAACCAAAGATATTTTTGAAGAGTTTTTGCCCAATATTCTGCATGAAAGTGGAAGTTTTACAACATTGGTTGAAAGTTTAAATTACCAGGCAGTTGCACTAACAAAATTGTTTGGCAGGCATAGAATCAGTATTGACGATTGCTATAGGTACGGGCGCACTTTAAAACAAACAGCAAATCAAAAGATGATCGCTAATATTTTATATGGTGGTGCCTGGGGTAAAACCAATTTAGGAAATATTTTACCTGATGATGGTTGGAATTTAAGAGGATCAGGACCAATGCAAATTACCGGCCGTTACCTTGGAACAAAGTTTATGAACTATTACAATAACCGGTTTATGATCGGTTATTCCATTACAAGAGTATTTGATTTATTACGGACTGATATTTCTTTTGGCATCCATGCAGCTTGTTGGTTATTCGCTATAGAAAAGAAATTAATTGATGAAGCCATAGATGACAAAATGTTAGCCATTCGCAAAAGCATAAACGGTGGTACGTTTGGCATGGATGAAGTAAATAGGTTTTATTCAAATTGTAAAATTTTTTTATAAACTAAGTTAGTTTTGGTAAAGTGAAAGCTTTAGGGCCTGCATTTCTATGCAGGCTTTTTTATATTTACCAAATGGTTAATCCCTCACCTTCATTTACAATAAAAATAATTCACCAATACAGAACCTACAATTGCAGGGTGCAACAAATATTATTAACGGATAGAATAGAACAGTTTAAAATAGGGAGCGCACGAAAATATATGATCATTGAAACCAACAGGCCATTATTCCGTAATAAAGGAATAATGAAAAGGCAACCTGATGTAAAGATTATTTATGGTGAATATAACTTTGGTACTACCTATGATAAAATCGTAAAAGATATTTTGGCGGTGGTGGATTCTGTGTAACTGCTTAATAAAAATTATCCGTGTGTGGTTTTGGCTTACGATTTTTTATTTCAATTAAAGAAATAAAATTATAAAAAATCGTAACTTGCATGCACGTATTACTATTAGAGTAATAAAAAATTCCTATAATGTATTGCGTTATGTTACTCAGGTTAGGTTTTGTGTTTAGCAAATAGGAAAAAATAAAGGGATAAAAAAACTTTCTCCAAGATTTAAAACTTGACGATGACTTGAGGGTCAATCGCTTTTAAAGAAAGTTTGAGAACCTCGTAAATGCTGAAAGCCACGAACCCTTTCGAGTCGTGGCTTTCGTGAAGCTCTCAGTTTTTTTATCCCTTTATTTTTTAACTATTTTTAGCGCCTGTTTAATATAACGTCTAATTATAGGAATTTTTTATTTCCATTGCATGCAACTATCATCCTGCAAATGAATTTGCCACTTTTCTTAATCTTTCGTGCTGACGGTCCCCTTCTCCCTGTGTATAATGTTTCAATGTAATTATAGGTGTAGTATGCCCTGCCATGGCCGCAGCTGCATTAATATCTAAAGTTGCTGCTGTTTCATCAAGGTTTAAATGCTTCAGGCTGTAAAAATCTGCTGTAATTCCTAAGCCTCCCTTTTTTACAGATTCTTTTACATGCGTTCGCCATCTCCGAGGAATCTGATCAGCACGAATTGAATTGACACCTGGCTTCAAGCCGGCACTAAAAATATAATCTTCCGGATTTGCTCCTTGCAGTAATTCCTCCCACAATGGAAGCGCTACATCTTTGATGGTCCTTTCAGTCCACTTATTATTCTTCCCTTTTTTTATCAGTATTTTGAACCGTTGTTTTTCCAAATTAATATCTTTTGCCTGCAGGCGGAGCAGTTCAGTTTCCCTGGCACCGGAGTGAAAGAATATCTGCAGGAAACGCCAAAAAGTATAAGTCTTCTTTTTAAGGTGCTTATCAATTAGCAAACGTTCTTTATCAGTGAGTAGTTCCCTTAATCTTGTTTCTGTTTTCTTTTTTGATATTTTAGAAACCGGATCTATATCGGTTGCCTCCAGCTCCTCCAGTTCCTTAAAAAGCATCATCAGGTATGAACGATGTTTATTAAATCGGTGTGCTGAAAAATCTTTTTTTGTTTTACTGATATGTTCAAGGATGGATTTTATATGTTTGCGCCTTATTTCAGATATTGGCAAGCGGTCCAAACGCATGTTTTCCGCAGCACTTTTCACATCCTTTATTACCCCTTTTAAATTACTCCTTGTACTCTCCACTACATCCAATTTTGGAAGAACCTGATTAAGCGCCTCAATAAATTTTGTTGATGGATCAATTTCGTAATCTGTAACTATCGGTTCGACTTTCTTTTTTGTAATGGGATTATATCCCTCGAGCTGGAGCGCTTCCATCAATTCTTCAAGCAAAACCTTTACAGCCTCCCGGCGCTCTGCCAAAGTTCGAAATGAATTCATACCCTTAATTATTCGAAGAGATCCTTTAGGATATTTATCGGCAAGCTTTGGGTCATAGAAATAATATTGAATGCGCCAATCAATTTTGATTGATGCACCAGTAGCATTCCAATTTTTGGGAAAAACAGAAGGATTGCTGCAAGAGCAACCGTTGGGAAGTAGTAGCATTATTAACGATTTTATTAACTATTAATGAATGCTACAGTGCGAAAGTATGTTTTAAAATTTGCTGAAACACTTAACTAGTAAGTGTTTCAGCCTTGTGGTGCGAGCCGGGGTTGAACCGGCGACACATGGATTTTCAGTCCATTGCTCTACCAACTGAGCTATCACACCTTATTTCTGAAAAAGAATTTAAAGAAATATCCCCGAAGGGGCTGCAAAAATAAGGAGTTCTATTTAAATGAGCAAGCGAATTGCTAATTATTATTTTTGATCAGATTAGAGAGTTTTAAATTGAAAACCTTTGAAATTCTACGATTCTTCTACAAAATTCACATTATGTTGCTTCAAAAAAGCCTTGATAACATCTACATGAACACATTGTCCTAAATGAATAAATGAATAATCAGAGATCTTTTTTAATTTATTATCCACTAAAATTTCTTTGTCGATAAAATCAAAACCTAAATGCAAATGTTTTGTAGAAAACTGCATGCCATAAACCGTGCCTTTATGATTAAATAACGGTCCGCCACTTTGCCCTCTAAGTCCAGGTGTACTTAATTCTATACCAGATAATGTCCGGTTTTCATCTGCCAAAAATCTCGTCACCATTCCTTCTATAGGAAACCGTGGAGATGTTTGAATACCAGTGCTTGTCCACTCAATATCATCTATAGCTTCGTTGTATTTAAAATTTGTAAACTCCGGAAAAGGGAAGCCCAACCTACATAAAAAATTACCTTGTTTTATAGATGCACCATCTTTTAAAAAAGTTGCGTGACTTGTGTAATGGAGTGAATTAAAATCATTAAACTTTAAAATGGCCAAATCGTATGTAGGATGAACGTGGCAAGTGTAGCCGCTCATAGTATCTACACAATCAACAAAACTATTTTTTATTTGCACCACGGTATCCTCCGTGTATTTGTATTTCATTTCTAGCCCCTTTAAGCGCATTTTGTATTTACCATCTTTTGGTATAACATCTCTTTCTTTTTTAAATTCTAAATAAGTAGTATTTATTTTATCTGATGAAGCAAGCATATCAGCTATATGCTTGCAGGTAATAGCATAACCTTCGCCATTTACAAAAAAAAGTGTGGATGAGCCAGGGATAATTTGTTTACCGCCGTAAGTTCTTATAATAGTGTTTACGGGTCTTGTATAACTTGCTACTGATTCGATGGAGTTTTCAAACATTGTTAGTTTTTTTTGCAAACTACAGATATTAACCCAAATTAAAAATGAGTACTTAAAAAACAAAATGTCAGCTCTTCTAGAGCTGACATTCTTTTAAAACTTGATGTAAATATTAGATTTTTTAATTTCCATATTCACTCAAAAACTTTATACGCATTATTTTTAATTGTTCCCATGTAAAATCTCCTTCTGATAATTCCTCCTGTGCTACGGCAAGGTCAGATGTTTGACAGCCTTTAAAGTAATCCATTATTTCTTCCTGCTCATATTCATCTACCATTTCATCTATTGCATAACCAAGGTTTAATTTGGTACCGCTTGCTACAATGGTTTCCATTTCTTCTAACAACTCTTCAATTTTTAAACCTTTGTTTTTAGCAATGGTTTCCAACGTCATTTTTTTATCTACGTTTTGTATAATAAAAATTTTATTGTTGTTTTTATTCGCCACACTTTTCATTACAAAATCATCTGGCCGAATAATATCATTTTCTTCTGCATACCTTATAATTACATCTAAAAATGGCTTGCCATATCTCAACGATTTCCCTTTGCTTACCCCGCTTATTTTTTCCAACTCTTCCATTGTGGTAGGGTACATAGTAGCCATATCTTCCAACGAACTTTCTAAAAATATAACGAAAGGAGGAAGGTTTTTTTCTTTAGATACTTTTTTACGTAACTCTTTTAACTGCTCCAATAATTTTTCATCAATTACAGTTTCCACCTCGCCTTCAGGCCCTGCAGCTTCATCATCTGCATTGGCATCTTCAAATAAATTATTTAATGCTATTTTAAATGATACCGGCTTCTTTAAATATGCTCTGCCTTGTTTGGTTATTTTTAATACACCATATTCAACAATATCTTTTTCCAGCAAGCCTTGTAGCAGCATTTGCCTTATCAAGCTATTCCATAAATGCGGCTCTTTATCATTACCGCATGCAAAAACATCCAGCTCTTCGTGCCTATACATTTTTACCGCAGGTGTTGCTTTACCTGTAAGAATAAGCAATACATATTCAATAGCAAATTGCTCGCCCAACGCATCGATGGTTTTTAATACACAAACAGCTTCTTCTTTTGCTTCTATTTTTTCTTTAGGCTGCATACAATTATCGCAATGTCCGCAACTTGCAGCATCGTCGTAATTTTCGCCAAAATAATACAACAAGGTTTTGCGCCTGCACACACTGCTCTCTGCATACGCTACTGTTTCATTTATTAATTGAGCACCCACTTCTCTTTCGCTCAAACTTTTATCTCTCATTAAATGCTCCAGCTTACTTACATCTTTATGAGAATAATATAGCACACACTTGCCTTCCATACCATCTCTACCTGCACGCCCAGTTTCCTGATAATAATTTTCTATTGATTTTGGTATATTATAATGTATTACAAAGCGAACATCGGGTTTATCTATACCCATACCAAACGCAATGGTAGCAACGATTACGTTTACATCATCGTTCAAAAAAAGATCTTGCCTTTGTGCTCTCAATTTAGCATCAAGC
>JANPIF010000184.1:0-4985 GCA_031424845.1 Ferruginibacter sp. | reverse complement strand
ACCGGAGTTGTTGGCCATTTGCGACAGCCTCGGTTTAATGGTGCAGGTAGAAGCATTTGACGAGTGGAAAAATGGAAAAAATGCAAACGGCTATGGTGAATTTTTTGATGCCTGGGCCGAAAAAGATTTAGGTGCAATGATTCGCCGAGATAGAAATCACCCTTCTGTAATTATGTGGAGCATTGGCAATGAAACGAGGGAGCAGGGTATGGCGTCCGGCAAAGAAATAGCAAGATTTTTAACACAGATATGCCACAGGCTGGATTCTACAAGGCCTGTTTCAGCTGGCTTCAATAACCACAATGGCGCAATAAAAAATGGATTAGCAGACGAAGTAGATTTAGTTGGCTTTAATTACAAGCCCGAAGATTATGAAGCAAAACACAAACTGTATCCCAATTTTACCATTTATGGTAGCGAAACATCTTCCACCATTAGTTCTAGAGGCGTTTATAAATTTCCTGTAAAAGAAACCAAAAAACCGTGGCACAGCGATTACCAGGTTTCCAGTTACGATATGGAATGTCCGCCATGGGCTACAACACCTGATACCGAATTTGAAAAGCAAGACGATTTGGAATTCATTTCAGGCGAATTTGTTTGGACAGGTTTCGATTACCTGGGAGAACCAACTCCCTACAATGAAGGCACACCGGCAAGAAGTTCTTATTTTGGAATGGTTGATTTAGCCGGTATTCCTAAAGACAGGTATTATCTCTACCAAAGTAAATGGAGTGATAAACCAATGTTACACATCTTGCCTCATTGGACATGGCCCGACAGGATTGGCCAAAACGTTCCGGTGTATTGCTATACCAATTATCCAAAAGCTGAGTTGTTTGTAAATGGCAAAAGCATGGGCATACAACAAAAAGACAAGAGCAGTAAAAACAAACGTTACCGTATCATTTGGAAAGATGTGTTGTATGAACCCGGCGAAATAAAAGTAGTAGCCTATGATGCAAATAACAAACCTGTTGCCGAACAGATAATAAAAACTGCAGGCGAGCCTTTTTCAATAAAATTAACAGCCGATAAGAATACGGTAAAAGCCGATGGAAAAGATTTGGTATTTGTAACGGTAGACATTTTGGACAAGCAGGGAAATATTTGTCCTAGGGCAAGCAATTTTTTGTTTTTTAAAGTGGAAGGTGCAGGAAGGTTAAGAGCACTTTGTAATGGTGACGCTACGGACCAAACAGCTTTTGTTTCAAATTACATGAAAGTGTTTAATGGAAAATTAGTGGCGATTGTAGAGCCCGGGTTAGAAGCGGGAGAAATTACTATACAAGTTTCAGGTGGAATGTTGGAAACACAAATATTAAAACTGAATACCATGTCCAATAAATAAAAGAAGAAATGATTATGGCAGCATTGATGGTTGAGTCTCTTAAAAAATTTTGTTGGTAATGAAATGCTCGCTAATCCGGAAACAGATATTTCATCGGAAGTGGCAGCAACAATGTTGACGAAACTTTCTACCAATCACTTTAAAAACCAACGATGCATAAAATAAAAAATATAATCAAATTTTAAATGAAAATAAATCTACATTACCTTAGCCTTTAGCATTACAACGTTAACGAACAACAGCAACAAATCATATGCTTTTTACTCAACATTGGTTATAGTTATAATCACCCATGTTAATTTGCAAAACTCACCTTTCCCATACTCACACTTGGCACCGCTTTACCAAAATTTGTTTCGCCGCCGCACAACGCTTCATTGGCCAATACTGCAAACAATACAGCTTCTTTGGCATCAGGATGTATGTTTAAATCTTTCGTTGTTTTAAAAATCATATTAGGTAATTGCTCTTTTATTTGCTGCATCAACAAAGGATTGTGCATGCCGCCGCCACTACTGTAAATAATAAAGTTATCTGTTTGTATACTTTGCTTCATAGCATCTACAATCATATCTGCACTAAATTTATTTAGCGTAGCCAATGTATCATGTACCGAAATATTATTGGTGTTTGAATCGTTTTGTACTTTCAATAAATATCCTAAATTAAACAATTCAGGCCCGGTCGTTTTTGGAAATTCTCCTTTAAAAAAATCATTTCCTTTTAAAGCATTTAGGAGGCTTTCATTAATTGTTCCTTGCTTTGCAATAGTTGCATCATCATCAAAATATTTACCAGGAAAATGCTGTTGAACAAGAGCATCCATCATGGTGTTGCCCGGACCAACATCTGTACTAAAAACTTTTGAAGCATCCATACTGCCAGGTAAAAAAGTAAAGTTTGCAATCCCACCAATGTTTAATAAAATTCTATCTTCCCCTGCTTTACCAAAAATTAAATAATCGCCATAAACGGCTAACGGTGCACCTTCTCCACCAGCAGCAATATGCTTTTGCCTAAAATCGCTAAGAGTAATTATGCCGGTCGCTACTGCAATGTGATCACCATCGCCTATTTGTAAAGTTGCGTTGCCAAATTTATTTTGTGCATGTAATATTTTGGGAGCATGATAAATTGTTTGACCGTGGCTTGCAATAATATCTACATCACTATTTTTAATATTCCATTTTTTGAGCAGTTGATTTATCATCGCTGCGTGGCGTAAGCCTATGTAAGGATTCAGCATTGTGAGCTTCTCCAGATCAACTTCTTTTTTACTAAATACATTTTTTATTTCAGCCTTAAAATCTGCATCATAAGCAACGGTTTCAAAATGCAATAAATTTATTGTAGTAATAAGTCCACTGCCTGTAAAATTGCACAGCGCCACATCCAACCCATCTAAGGAAGTGCCACTCATTAATCCAATAATTAAGCGGTTATTTTTTTGTGCAATGTTGTGAAGTTGGAGTATGTTTTTGTTCATGTGCTGTGAAGGTAAAAAACTATAAATTGATAATCAGTATTGCAATAATAACAAAAGATTTTACTATAAAAACATTAATGATTTAACCTCTGTTCCCAAATCTTGAATTTGAAATATTCACATTTTTCCACATTTTAAGCAGGCATGTTTGTATGTTGTAAGATTCAATATAAAAATTACTTTTACATTTATATGAAAAGAAGGCTGAAGCAGGTTTAATAATTGTATGTTTTAAAAATTTATTTTTTTTTGATGTTGAAGTTATGAAATTGCATTATTGACTCACTAATCGTTCTATTAAATGGTACGAGCTAAAAAAAGCTATGATGGAATTTTCTGAAAAAAACAGTACTTTTAACTATCGCTGAAAAAATAAACACGATACAAAGAAAAAGAATTTTTAATACCATAGATGTTGATATATTTATTACAGAACTTAATGCAGATGATGAACAACTACATTCTTTTAAAAATATTGGCGTAAAAATTTTACGACCATTCTAATTACTTAATCCCCTGACGAACCATAAAACAAATTCCACACTTTAATCGGTGTGGTTTTTTTTTGAAAATAATTTCACTAAAAATTATTCTTGCAATTAAAAATTATTAATGACTTTGCATACTTATAATAATGAAATATGAATATAAAAGCGATAGCTGTTTTCTGCGGCAGTAAATTAGGAAGCAATCCTCTTTTTGAAGAACAAACTAGAGCCTTGGGCAAATTACTTGCAGAAAAGAATATTAAAATAATTTATGGTGGTGGTAACAAAGGGTTAATGGGAGCTGTAGCAAATGCTGCATTAGATTATAATGGAAATGTTATTGGTATTATACCAACACTTCTTAAAGAGCAAGAACACTTGCACGAAACCTTAACTGAAACGCATGTAGTAGATACTATGCATGACAGAAAAAAAATGCTGTACGAAAAATGCGATGCTGCTATAATACTGCCGGGCGGCTATGGTACATTAGATGAAGTATTTGAAATGCTTACATGGAATCAACTAAAAATACACAGTAAAAAAATATTTTTTTTGAATTCTGCAGGTTTTTATGATCATCTCATTGCACATATTGCACGCATGCACGACGAAGGTTTTTTATACAACAATCCGCTTGAGCAGATGACCGTTATAAATGAACCATCTGCATTGGAGAAATTTCTTTAAAAATCTCTTCTTCTACTTTGCCTTGTTGCTCCTTTATCACTATCTCCCTGAAAAAGTGCAACATTAAAACCTGCACGAAATATTGGATTTATTCTTCCGAGGTTATCTGTGTATGGAGAATTTTCCCTTTTAAGTACATCAAACAAAACTGAGATATAATAAAATGTTTTATTGTCAGCATCTCTCCCACTAGCAAAACCTGGTCCTATCAAAACACTAGGGGCTTCATCTTTAAAAATAATATCGGGTATTCCATTACCATAAATTTGTTTCTGCTTTATAAAATTATATTCATACTGCGCATGTGCAAATAAAAATTTTACAGGGTACAACCTTACAAAAGCACTAGGCCCTATAATTGATTGACGAACTTTTAAAGTCGTAAAATCGCTCCTTTGCGAAATGTAATTGTAATTTAATGCAGCAGCTACATCTATATATTTATTAATACTGTAGCCAAAATAGGGGCCTATACCAAATGAGAAACTTCCTGATCCAAATCCTAATCCAACATTACCTCCCACAAAAAGATTTTCTTTTTTAAAACCACCTTTCTTTTCTTCATCATCATCCTCTTCTTTTGTAGTTTGAGCATAAGATACAGAAAGCACTAAAAAGGTACTAAAACAAATAAGCAATAATTTCTTCATCATTTTATTTTTATTGACAGCAAAATATTATGCAGGTTTAGTTTAAATCAAAAATTTTACCAGTATTTAAAATATTGTTTGGATCAAAAGTTTTTTTAATTCCCCTCATTATGTTCAATGTTATTTCATCAAACATAATAGGGATATATTCTTTTTGTATAAGACCAATACCGTGCTCACCACTAATGGTACCACCCAAAGATTTTACCAATTTAAACAATGCATTTAATGCAGGAATTATTTCCGGATTATTTAAACTATAAATGCTTCCTTCTTTTTTTATTCTTACATGCAAGTTTCCATCGCCGGCGTGGCCATAA
>JANPIF010000183.1:0-3277 GCA_031424845.1 Ferruginibacter sp. | reverse complement strand
TGTAGGGCTCATAGTTTACACCCCCTTGTACAAGTACTTTAAAGTTCGGAAAAAGTTCTCCGATTTTTTTACCGGAACGTTCTTCCAACTTATCAAAATACATTTGTACCCATGGTGGAATACCACTTATGAGGGTCATGTTTTCGTTAATGGTTTCCTCAACAATTTTATCCAGCTTTTCTTCCCAGTCTTCTACACAATTGGTTTCATATTTCGGCAACTGATTGCTGCGTAAATACATTGGTACATGATGATTTACTATTCCGCTTAAACGGCCTGTAGGTATACCTCCTACTCTTTCAAGCTCCGGCGAACCACTGAGAAAAATTACTTTGCCATCTGCAAATTTTGTGTTGCCACTTTCCACCATATAATATAGTAATGCGTTTCGAGCAGTATTAATATGGTTGGGAATGGAATCTTTGGTAATAGGAATATATTTTACACCACTGGTGGTACCACTTGTTTTAGCAAAATAAATGGGAACACCTTTCCATAAAATATTGTGTTTTCCTTCTTTAATTTTTTCTATGTAAGGCTTAAAACCCTCGTAATCTCTAATGGGAACATTTTTTACAAAATCGTCGTGTGTTTTTATTTCTGTAAAAGAGTGGTCTTTTCCAAACTGAGTTTTGGCTGCAGTTTTTAGAAGTGTTGTCATCAGCTGTTCCTGGTCGGCCACCGCCGAAGACATTGCTTTTTTAATCTGCTTATGTATATAATTGGCAAATGGTTTTGCCAGAAGTGATTTAATTTTCATTTAATTATTACCATTTTCATTTATTATTTACTACTTAGCATTTATTATTTAGCATTTACAATTTAACTGCACAAAATTCACTTTTCACAATTCAGCCATAATCTATTTACAATCTCCGCAAGGCCAATCCTTGTCTAAATCAATTGCAGTTACTACAACTACTTCATTTTCCTTTGGGGCAAACACAATGCGTACATGTTGCCCATCGTGTGTTGTTCCTTCTAATGGGTAAGTTACTCCTTTTTCATTCTGCTGTTCTTTACTATAATTTATTTCGCCGTTGGCTAAAATTTCTTTCACCTCTGTTTCATCAATGTGCCTGCAATCCATCCTGCACTTAGCATGCCTACTGTATTTTATAGTTTTGTTACCGCCCCTTAATGCAAAATAATCATCCTTAACTGCATCTACCGTTACACGACCTGGTTGCTTCCCACGCTGGTTTTTCTTAACCCAAAAAAAAAGTAATAAGGCCGCTATTAAAATTAAAAAAGGATAACTTTTATTTTTCACGGTCGCAAGGTAGGGAATTTTAAAAAAGTGGAAAGGGCAGAATTTTAGTTCTACAAATTATTGTAAAAGTGTTTCCATTATATAATGAATGTCTAATTTTTTAAGACCTTGATACATTCCTAAAAATCCCAACCATTAATTCCTAACTTTGCCGCCTAAAAAATAAAAGTATGTGGTTGAATAATATATTAGAAACGATCGGTAATACCCCTTTAATTAGATTAAATAAAATAACGAAAGATTTACCATGTACAGTTCTTGCGAAAGTTGAATATTTTAACCCCGGTAATTCAATTAAAGACCGCATGGCATTGAAGATGTTGGAGGTAGCAGAAAAAGAAGGTAAAATAAAACCGGGTGGTACAATTATAGAAGGAACAAGTGGAAACACAGGAATGGGACTGGCTCTGGCTGCATGTGTAAAAGGTTACAAATGTATATTCACCACAACCGATAAGCAATCAAAAGAAAAGGCTGATATATTAAAAGCTGTAGGTGCAGAAGTAATTGTATGCCCTACAAATGTAGAGCCTGAAGACCCACGTTCATATTACTCAGTATCTAAAAGATTGGCTACCGAAGTGCCAAACTCCTGGTATGTAAATCAATATGATAACCTTGCTAACAGACTTGCACATTATGAGCAAACGGGTCCTGAAATTTGGGAACAAACAGAAGGAAAAATCACTCATTTAGTTGTAGCTACAGGCACAGGTGGTACAATTGTAGGTACGGGAAAATATTTAAAAGAAAAAAATCCAGATATTAAAGTTTGGGCCATAGACAGCTATGGGTCATTATTAAAGAAATACTTTGAAACAGGTGAACTTGATAAGAAAGAAGTTTATCCATATATAAGTGAAGGTTTTGGCGAAGACTTTGTGCCGGAAAATTATGACATGCAATACATTGATGAGTTTGTAAAAGTTACAGATAAAGATGGTGCAGTAATGGCGAGGAGAATAGCTAAAGAAGAAGGCATATTTGGTGGATATAGTTGTGGCAGCTGTTTGCAGGGCCTACTACAATTAAAAGATCAATTAAAAAAAGATGATGTAGTGGTTTGTATTTTTCATGACCATGGTAGCAGATATGTAGGCAAAGTGTATAACGATCAATGGATGATGGAGAGAGGTTTTTTAGATGTTAAGACTTTTAAAGACCTCATAAGTGGTCGAGGTGCACAAAAATTAATAACTGTAAACCCAACTGAAACTGTATTGGAAGTTATTAATTTAATGAAGAAATACGATATAGAAAACATACCTGTTTTTGATGGAGAAGCAAACGTGGGCTCTATTTCAGCAAATGGATTGTTTGATAAAATTTTAAATAATCCTGATATTAAAAACAATACTGTGGATACAGTAATGGAAAAACCTTACCCTTCTGTAGCTTTTGATATGCCGGTAGAAAGATTAAGCTCTTTTATTTCCAAAGAGACGGGTGCAGTTTTAAGCAGAGATGAAAGTGGTACCCAACACATTGTTACAAAATACGATATCATACAAAGCCTATCTAAATAAGGCTTTCGTTTTTTTACTATTGTCCAGTAAAAACCCCATTTCCCCACACTTTCCAATGTTTTAGCAATATTCTTTAATATGTAGTTATCTGATGTAGCCAATTTTCCACAAATCGTGTACGTAAATGTACGATTGAGTGGTTTGGAATAACTACGTATGATTTAAAGAGTTAATACTGTATCTACTGTATTTACTGCACTTTAATAAAAGAGAAAATTTGCTCTTGTACATGGGCAAAATAGTCTCCATCTTTGTGTCAGAAGTTGATTGATAAAAACAATTATCAATCTTATCCAAAAATCACGAAAAAGCCACAAAGTTTTCAACATCCCTTAAAGAAACAGGAAACTTTAAAATTCAGTATCAATCAACTTCTTTTAAAAACAAACTAGTTCATTGAATGTATAAAAAAATGCAACTGCTGTAAAAGGCGTTTAAAGCAAAACAAGATTAAAAATTCTTGTTCCTATGAAAACCA
>JANPIF010000182.1:0-9847 GCA_031424845.1 Ferruginibacter sp. | reverse complement strand
GGACCATTACATCCTGCGGCAGTAACAGTAATAACAGTTGTGCCTGTGTAATTTGCCAAATATGTAACTGCCCCGGTGCTGGTATTAATTGTATTTCCTGCAGCTAAACTCGTTACATCCAATGCATAAGTAATGCCTGTTGCATTTGTTGCAGATGCTGTGTAAGTAATTGTTGTAGCACTCTGGCATCTCGTTGAAGATGCACCTAAAATAAATACGGGCGTGGTTACACTTGGTGTTATTGTGACGGTATGGGATGCTGTTTTTGGCCCATTACAACCAGCTGCACTTGCAGTAATAGTAGATGTACCACTCCAGCCAGCTGCATAAGTTACAATACCTGTTGAACTATTAATTGTATTGCCGCCAGTAATACTTGCGCCGTTTAGAGAATAAGTTATTGCAGTACTGTTATTGGATGTTGCATCATAAGTTACTGTTCCAGCACCTTGGCAGCGAATAGAACTGGTGCCTAATGTAAATATTGGAGTGGTTATAGATGAAGTTACTAAAGCAGTATGGGTTGAAGTAGTGGGTCCGTTACAACCATTGGCAGTAGCAGTAATTGTGGAAGTGCCTACCCAAGACGCTGAATAACTTAAAGCACCTGTTGCAGTATTAATAGAGTTTCCTGCAGCAATACTAGTCGCATCAAGTGCATAGGTTATAGAAGTTGCATTTGAAGCAGTTGCAGTATAATTCACTGTGTTTGAGCCCTGGCAGCGAGTACTATTAGCTGTGAGAGTAAATATTGGATTACCTACAGTGGGTGTTATGGTTACAGTATGGTTTGCAGTTTTTGGACCATTACAACCAGCAGCCGTAACAGTAATGGTAGATGTACCAATCCATGCTGCATCATATAATACTTCTCCGGTTGAAGGATTGATGGTATTGCCTCCGGCTAAACTTGCAGCATTTAATGAATATACTATGCTCGTTGAATTGGTTGATGTTGCAGTATATATTACACTTCCTATACCTTGGCATCGAGTAGAAGAGTTACCTAAACTAAATACCGGCGTACCAACTGTAGGAACAATAGTTACCACATGAGTTGATGTTAAGGGACCTCCACAACCATTGGCTCTTGCTGTAATAGTACTTGTTCCAGCATATAGAAGCAAGTATGTTACTGAACCTGTTGTTGAATTGATGGTATTTCCAAATAATAAACTTGTAGCATCAAGACTGTAGGTGATACTAGTACTGTTTAGAGCAGTAGCGGAATAAATAATGGTACCTGCTCCTGCACAACGATTAGATGTTGGACCCAAAGTAAATATGGGTGCGCCAATAGCCGGATTTACAGTAACGATATGTGTAGCTGTTTTTGGACCGTTACAACCATTAGAAGTGGCAGTTATAGTAGCAGTGCCTACATAAGTATCAGTAAAAGTGACTGCGCCTGTAATTGTGTTTATTACATTTCCAGCTGTGATACTTACTGCATCTAACTCATAAGAAATAGATGTAGCATTTGTAGCTGTGGCAGTATATGTTGTTGTGCCGATTCCTACACATCTTGTAGAAGTAGCTCCCAAAGTAAAAATGGGTATTCCTACAGTTGGTGTGATTGTTACTGTATGTGTAGATGTTTTTGGTCCATTACAACCTGCTGCATTTGCAGTTATAATACTTGTACCACTCCAAGTTGCAGCATATGTTACTTCTCCTGAAACTGCATTTATTGAATTGCCGCCTGAAATACTTGCAGCGTTTAAGGAATAGGAAATGCCTGTGGTATTTGTAGAAGCGGCATCATAAGTTATAGTCCCTATACCCTGACATCGAGTAGATGTACTGCCCAATGCAAAAATTGGATTGCCAACAGTTGCAGTTATAGTAATGGTATGTGATGAGGTGGTAGGTCCATTGCAACCATTGGCGGTAGCAATAATAATTGATGTGCCTACCCATGATGAAGCATATGTAACTGCACCTGTGGTTGCATTAATACTATTTCCTCCTGTAATACTTGCAGCATCTAAAGTATAATTAATACTTGTAGCATTCGTAGCAGTAGCAGTGTACATTACATTACCTGCAGCTTGGCATCGTGTGCTGGATGCACCTGTCGTAAATACAGGAACCGAAACATTTGGTGTAAATGAAATGACATGAGTTGAATTTTTAGGACCACCACAACCTGCGGCATTAGCTGTAATTGTTGTAGGCCCACTCCATAAAGCATCGAAAATAACTTCTCCTGTTGAAGTATTAATTGTATTGCCAGCAGATAAACTTGCCGAATCTAAACTGTAAGTTATTTGCGTACTGTTTGTAGCTGTTGCCGTATATGTAAATGTTCCTCCCCCTATACATCGGTTTGAAGAAGCACCTGCAGTAAATATTGGATTAGTAACATCGGGTGTAATGGTAGCAATTATACTAGCTGCACCATAGCTCCACAATAAAGTTGTATTATCCTGTGCTCTTAAATAATAAGTACCGGAAGTATAAACATTATTTACAGGAGAACTGTTTGTAGTACTTGTACCTGTTGCAGTAGTTTGCCAATACCATGTTACTCCAGCAGGCGCTGAACCGCTTGAAGTTAATGTAACCCCAGATGAAGAACATTGTGGTGAATTTGAAGAAGGGTTTGCAGGTATAGCGGGTAAAGTTGCTAAATTAACAGCAGTGCCACTTACGATAAATTCATCTAATGTATATTTCTTACCACTTTTCATTTTGGTAAAATATATTCTAAAACTCACATTGCCTGTGTATGTAAAATTGGTTGATGGTAATAGTATTAATGCCCTCTGTTGAGAAGTTAAAATAAAACCGGTTGTAATTATTGAGGCATAGTTATCCAGACTGGAAGCAATATGCCACTTATTATCTGTTTGAAAGTCTTCTGCATAATGTAAAAAAGAAATTGAATCTAATTTTAGAACATAACCAGCATTTGGATTAATGGAGAAAGTAAAATATTGTGAATAATCAATAGTACCACTAGTATTAAAATCTTTTCCCTGAAATACATCATCTTTCCCATCGCAGGTAGTATTAATCTGGGCAAAATCAGTAAAAACGGCATTTAATGGCTGACTAGTAACAGCGGGGTTCTGATTTGGACAGTTCCCATTACCTGTAAATGAGTAAATGCCAAGTTGTGCGTTTGCTGAAAAATTCGCTGCAAACAACAATAACCCCATTATAAGAGGCAAAGCTGCTTTTTGAAAAAAAGACTTTTTCGACGATGTTGGATTCATGTTTACTTTAGTTATAATTCATTACTAATTTCATATAGAGGCGAAGTTTCACTCCTATATTAATTTTATTAAATTTAAAAATGTATAGCTACGCTAGGGTATGCAGAAGCAGTTAGGGGCTGCGCATAACCTTACATTGATGACAGTTTGGTTTACCTTATCAAGGATATTTTTTGTCACCTAATTATTGTTCATAATATTAGTTTTGGGCACTTATGGATTAATTTCCACTACATTATTATAGTAGATTAACTACATAAACGGTAAAAGCATCATCTTAGTATTTTTACCGTCATATTTTTTCAAGTATATTCTCTCTTATATAAAAAATGTACAATGTATGATGGGTTTAAAATGAAAAGTATATTCTCATTGATACACTTATTTTCAAAATAAAAGGCATAAAAAATCCCCAGCTTAAAATAAACCGGGGATTAATAAATCATAATATTTTAGTTTAACAACATCCACCACCGTCATAAAAAAACGTACTGTCAGATATAAAAATATCTTTTCTGTTTAATGACTGTAATGCATTGGCAGTTTTATCACAAACAGCAAGTGGCTGGTTTGGCATTAATACATGGCCTTTCTCATCATCAAAACTTTCCTCTGTACCGAAATATATAGCAGTTTTACCGGTAAATACACATGGGCCATCTGCCGGCATAGGATCTTTGATGGCACAAACCTCCACGCTTTCTATATAAATCAATTTATCTGTATCATAATTTACCGTATCCAATATTCTGTAAGCTCTTTTCGCTCTTATCTCTACAGTGCCAAAACCAATATCTGTAATCATTTTTATGTAATCTTTTAAAGGCAACGATCCACTTAAACACAATGCACGCAGGCGTTCATCTTCTTTTAATGATTCCGGCATTTCTGTTTCACAGGTTGGATCACTCATTACCAGTCGGCCTCTTGGCTTTAAAACACGGTACATTTCACTCAATGCTTTTTTTAATTCATCTTGCTTAAAAATATTAAACAAACAATTTTGCGCAGCCACATCAATACTATTATCTTCTACTGGTAAATTAAGAGCATCCCCTTTTCTTAGATCAACAAATTCTTTTTTAAACCAAGGGTTCAATTTTTCTGCTTCATCAAAATTGCGTTCGCTTGCAGCAAGCATTTCATCAACTACATCTACTCCTACTACTCCACCCTTTTGCCTGCTGAAATATGCAAACTGTAACAATTCCATTCCACCGCCTACTCCTACATACAAAATTTTTGGGTCTCTTACAAGATCTCTTGGGTTTACAGTACTCCCACAGCCATAATTCATTTGTTGCATAATAACGGGCATGTCCAAACCTGGCAATTGCCACATGGGTGTGGTTGTGCAACATAAACCTACGTCTGGTGTTTCTGCTGCTGCTTTATATACATCTTTTGTTGTTTCTAAATAACTGGTGCTCATGTTGTATTTGTTTAAATAATTGTTAGGAAAATAATGTTATTAATTAATGTATTAAGGGTTTTAATTTTTTAAAATCGATTTTAAATTATTACAGTTAAAAATTATACCGTACACTTAATTGGCCTTGTGTTCTTGATAAAATAGGATCAAATTGCCAAGGTGTAGTAGTTACATTATTAAAATTTAACTCTGGTGCCGTAGCTGTATTTGCTCTTGCTACGGATAATAATTGATAACTACTGTTTAAAACATTGGGTACATAATATTGCCTACCCCAGGTTTTGCTAATTAAATTTGATAAATTAAATACATCTAACGAAATATTAATAAACCGTTGCTTCATAGATTTACCTATTAGCATTGTATGACTTAACTTCATATCCAACTGATTGTTCCATGGAGTTCTTGCACCATTACGTTCGGCATATTGTCCTCTTCTTTTATTCAAGTACACATCTTTACTAATAAATGCATCCAATTGAGCCCATTGATTAGCTGCAGAATTTATTATGTTTCCGCTACCATCTTTAATATCTGCTAAGTTACTTTCTGCAAATGTTTTTGGAATATAAATCAAATCATTGTTTGGCGACCCATCTCTATTAATATCTCCAATATAGGTGTACGTGAATGGTGCACCAGATTGTGCTATGTATACAAACGTTACAGAAGAGGCAGACTTTTTCCACTTTTTATTATATTGAATAGTGGAAATAATTCTATGTCTCAAATCAAAGTTTGAAAATGATAGTTCAGGGTCATTTGGTTTAATAGTTTGATTAAATTCCCAGTTTGCCTGTGGCGAAACTCTTACTCCGTTTGCTTTATCTTTTGAAACACCGTAAGTATATGCAGATGAAATTTTTAATTCTTTATATTTTTTTCCCACCGAACCAGTAATACTATATCTGTAACCATCTTGTGTATTCGTTAATAAAAATACATTGGTAAATGACGCATTATATTTTTGTTGATTTCCAGAACCTAAATAAACGGTACGGTTATCTCCGGCTCCTTTTAATGCGCTAGTGCTATCTTTTAGGTTAACAGTTTTGTATAAAATGTCTTGTAAAGTTTTGGTGTATGTTGCATCAATTGTAAAACTCCAATCAGATGTAGTTTTAAAATCTACACCAAGACTTGTCCTCCAAATTTTAGGTAATTTAAAATTATTGTCTAGTAAATTAATTTCTCTAATACCAGGTTGATAAGTAGCAGCTACTTGGGCAACATCACTATTTATAGGTACTACACCAGTCGGTCTTATATCTACGTTTCCATAAGTTGTACCGCTATTATAGTATGGATATGCTAACCAAGCAAAAGGCATTCTGCCATTAAATATGCCAGTACCGCCTCTTAATATTAATTTTTTTGTTCCTAAAATATCCCAATTAAAACCTACCCTTGGTGCTAATTGTGGTTTTGCATAATTTTTATTTTTATAATTAGCAAACTCTTTAGTTGATGTAACAATTCCATTTGTTGTAGGTCTGTCAGGATATAAAGTAGCATCCGTTCGAATACCAATTGTTACATTTAATTTTTTATTTATGGCAATATCATCCTGTATATATTGACTCAGTAGAAATACTCTAAACTCAGCAGATGGTGTTGCTCTGTTATATTCGTAATCGTTGTTTTGTAAATTATAAACGCCTCTAATTCTACTTGGTTTGTTAGCATAAAAATCTTCAGCATTACGGTATGCCCACCTGCCATTAAACGCTGTAAGAAAACGATAGTTGATATTGTATAGTTCGTTATGAACACCTAAGGTAAGACTGTGTTTTCCTCTATTGTAGGTTAAATTGTCTGTAAACTCAAATGTTTTTAAAGTAAGTCCGTAAACAGCTGCCTCTCTATAAGTACCAGCAAAAATTGTATTGGCAGTGTTGAATGTAATTTCAATATGCGGAAAAAAAGATCCGTTGGTTTCTCTATAATCGTTCGTTTTGGTGTAACCTAAAATTAAGTTGTTAGATAAATTATTTACAAAATTGCTACGCACTTCCATAACTGTACTATTGGTAGTGCTATGGTGCCTAAATCCCTGGCTTTGAAAATTAAGAACATTAGCACTTCTTTCGCCATAATCTGCATAAGCTTTTACAAAATTGTGTCTTATACTTAGCTTATGGATTTGGTTAATATTCCAATCAAGTTTTAAAAATGCTTTACTGCTTTCATTTTGTAAATCTATTTTATCGTAAGAGCCAGAATTATAATTGTATCGTTTAGCTAAAGTATCTGCAATTGCTTTTGCTAGTGCAAGTGGTATTGCGGCGCCGGCACTACCTGGAGCAAAACCTACTGGTTCGCTTTTTTTTGTTATTTCGGCTGCTGCAAAATAAAACAACTTATTTTTTAATAGTGGGCCTCCAATCCTAAACCCAGTTTGATAATCGTAAAAATTATCAATTTTATTTCGCTCTTTATCTGCACTTTTACCGGTAATAGCTTGGTTGCGGCCGCTAAAAAAAACAGAACCTGCTAATTTATTTGTACCGCTTTTTGTAACCGCATTTACGCTGCCTCCGGTAAAATTCCCTAATACTACATTAAAGGGAGACAACTCTACTTGAACTTCTTGTATTGCTTCTAAACTTATAGGTTGTGTTTTAGCTAAGCCACCAGGGTTGCCTGATGCTAAAGAGCCTCCAGCACCACTTGCAGGTTCTGTAAATCCAAAGGCATCGTTTAAAGATGCACCATCAACACTAAGATTGTTGTATCTATAATTTGCACCCGAAAAACTATTGCCATTCGCTTGGGCAGTAAGTCGTGTAAAATCTTGTAAACTTCTATTTAACGTAGGCAATTGTGTTAATTGAGTACTATTAATATTATTTCCAAAACTTATATTTTTTCTACTTGATGATACAATTACCTCGTCAAGCGATACATTGTTTTTGCTCAATTCTATTTCTGCTATGTAGTAATTACCTAACGACAAATTAATATCTTTAACAGTATCTGATACAAATCCAGCAAAGCTTGTTACCAAGGTGTAAGGCCCTCCACTCTTCATATTTGGGATAATAAACTTACCTGATGTATTACTCGCAACACTAAATTTTTCGCCGGTATTTTCCAATACAACAGTTATAGATGCATTTGCTAATTCTTTTTTTTCAGTAGAAAAAATTGTTCCTTTTATGCCTGATGTAGTTATTTGTGCAGTACCTGTATTTATTAAAAAGTATAGAAAAAATGTAAAACAAAAAATATGGCGCATGATAAAAAATTTATCGAGGTTATACTTTCTAAAAAGTATAAATTAAGAAATCAAATAAAGTAATTAAAAAGTAAAAGCAACCATGGAGGGTGGACCTCTAAATGAAGAAGTAAACAGATAAGATTTATAAATTTTAAAATGTGCTAAATTAATTTCAATATTTAAATTATTGAATAACTGAAGCAGCAGTTTTAAAAATGAAGACGCCTTTTGTACTCTTATAACCTTAACCAAATCATTTATTGAATTGATATCTTTTCGCTTTTGAATAAGCGTGGGTTGAGGTAGATTATTATTTTTAAAATAAGAAGAAATGTCTTTTAAAAGATGAGTAGTGCACCAACTAAAACTTGAAAATAATTTACGACTATAATTTTTTCTGTGTAAAACAAATAAATAAAAACCGCCGTTTTCATCTGCACCTATTACATTATTATCGTTAGAATTTGCATCAGCATGTAATAAAATATCCGTTGTTATTGTCGCACAATCCGTACCTATAGAAATTAATTTTTCAAATCCTTTATTAAAACAATACTCTAAAGCATTACAGTATTTTTCTCCAAAATTTTTTCCTTTCTGTAGTGCTTCATCTACTAAAATGAATGGAAGCCCTGTGCCTTGTACTGCCAACATTGTTTTGTTATACAATGCATGATGTAATTGTATATTTTGCGCAGCATTGTTATGTAATTTTTTTACACTGCTCTCAGCAATTGCTGTTCTGCTAAATATAAGTATGGCTGTTTGTTGGTTCAGATAGTTGTTTTAGAATGTAGTTACGTTAAATGTTTAATAAAAGTTTTTAAAATGTAAACAATCACAAATTATTCAACTACAGTTCCACCACAACTACTACCTGCACCCGCAGTACAGCCAAAGCAATGTTGGTTTACAACAATAGATCGTTGATGTAATGAATCGTACTCAAATTGAGATATATGTTTGGTACTACAATCAACTTTTAGTTCTAGCATCTGGTTAAAATCGCAGTCGTAAATAAATCCATCCCACCCTATTGAAAGCGTATTACGGCACATAACATTATGCGCAGCCACTGGGTTAAAAGCATTAATTAGCTTCTCCATATATTTTTCGTAATTGCCTGTTTGCAACAAATAATCGAGGTAACGGCTGATGGGTAAATTGGTAATGGCAAAGAGTTCATTGAACGTTATTCCAAAATCTTTTTTCAGTGCAGTTTTAAATTCCTGCTGCAAAGATTGCTGCGAAGGTGGCAAGAAAGCCCCTGCGGGATTGTATACTAAATTTAAAATCAATCCAGTCCCTTCTACACCATAACCAACAGCATTGAGCATTTGTAAGGCATCAATACTGTCTTCAAAAACGCCATCGCCACGTTGGTTATCCGTTCTTTCTGCAGAATAAAAGGGCAGAGAAGAAACCACTTCTATATTATGTAATTTGTAAAATTCCGGAAGATCGTAATATTTTTTATTGGCTCGTATAATAGTAAGATTGCAACGTACAATTATTTTTACCGCAGCATTTGCCTTTTTTATTTCTTCTACAAACCATCTAAAATCAGGATTCATCTCCGGTGCACCGCCAGTAAGATCTACAGTTGTAAACGAAGGATTGTTTTTTATGACTTCAATACATTGCTGCATTGTTTCCCGTGTCATAATTTCCTTTCTATCAGGCCCCGCATCCACATGGCAATGCTTACAAACCTGGTTACACATTTTACCTACATTAATTTGAAAAACCTCTAATGATAGCGGTTTTAAAGGATACAGGTTTAATGCTTCCAATTTTTGTTGAAAAGGAATTATTCTATAATCATCATCATGGTTTGCACCATGTTCCAATATTTCAATTTGTTCATTAGCATCTGCTAAAATACTGTGCTGGGCTTTAAGAGATTTCATTAATAAGTTGCGGGTTAAGAGTTTCGGGTTTACATCCCTATTTCATTTACTTTTTTAATCATTT
>JANPIF010000181.1:0-25648 GCA_031424845.1 Ferruginibacter sp. | reverse complement strand
AGTACTGCCTAAAATAAAAACCGCATCTGCTATATTTAAATGTACCAATACATCTAAATAAGGAATACGAGCAGGATATTCAAAAACAAATTTGTTCCATAAACCATATTTTTCTGCCAAAGGTTTTATGTTAAATCCGTTTACATCATCTGGCTTTTTTCCTGTACCAATAAAATGAAATTCTACATTTTTAAATGAGCTTTTGTTGGCAACAATTGCTTCAAATATTTTTTCCAGTGGCAGATAAGCTTTGGGTAACATTGCACCTGCATAAACAAATTGCAGTATATCATTTTTTTGTTGAAAAAGATAAGGACTAATATTTAGTGACTCTACAATTTCATGATCCCTTACTTCGCCACCGTAAGGCATGGCACCTGTTACAATATTTTTTAAATGTTTATTTCTTTCTAATACTGATTTATAATACCCTTCTGCAACTCCAGTAATAAGAGATGCTTTTTTGATGGCAATAGGCTCTAAAATTTTTGCCAATTTTGTACTAAACCAATGTCGGCTAAATATTTTTTCACTACCTGGGAAAGTGTGTACCCAAGGATCAATATAATCTATACCATATTTTATGCCCGTTGATTTATGTAACTTTCGCCCAAGCAATGCAGTGTAAAAAGATGGAATTGGTATGTATAAAAAATCAAAATGCTCTGATTTTATTAACTGTTTTGCTTTTTTATACATCGGCTTAAAACCTCTTAATCCAATATCGCCAATTAACCTTTTCTTTCCTAATTGTTTCGCACTTACTTTTTCTATTCTTAAACTTTTAGGTAATAGTTTTTCCAAATTTTTATCTAATTTTTCTTCGTAAAAATCTTCGTGTACAGTAAGCAAAACAGGCTCCCAACCAAATGATGGAAGGTGCTGCGCAAATAACCTTGCCCTATGTACACCGGCCAAATTGGAAGGTGGAAAATGAGGATATATAATTAGAATTCTTTTCAATTGATAATGTCGAGCAGTTTTTGGGATTCCTTTTCCCAGTTCAACGTATTTTTTGCCAATTCGAAATTGGATTTTCTTTGTTCGTTTAATTTTTTAGTATCAAAGTAAAAAGTAATTTTTTCTGCCAGCTCATTTGCATTGTTAATACTAAAAGATTCCCCTATTTTGTATTGTTCATTAAATGATTTTTGCATGGTTGTGTTTGAAAGGACAATGGCATTACCTGCGAGCAGATATGTAAATATTTTGTTAGACAACGCAATATCATTATTAATAGAAAATCCAGTTTCTAAAGCTAAACCAATGTCAAATTTTGATGAAAAACAAGGTAGTTCCTCGGGTTGAATGATTCCAGCAAAATGAATATTAGGAAACGCTTTACCGGAGTTTATTCTTATATAATTTATAAACTCATTATCAACTCTACCAGCCAAGGTTAGGTGAATAGAACTATTATCAATAATGCATAAAGCCTCTATTAATATCTCGATCCCTCTATTCAAACCAATGGTTTGGCTGAACCAAAATAAATGTAGTGTAATATCATTTATAGCTTTTTCTTTAAAAATAGGTTGTTGCAGTAATGGAAAACAATTAAGAATGGTAACCACTTTACCTTTAAAATAGGGATGGTTTAATCTTGTTTGGTCGGTTATAAAATCACTCGCAGTACTGTAATAAAATAATGACTGCATATATTTATTTTCTAAATAAATAATTCTTTTTAAAGTCTTTTCATCATGTCCCTCACCCCTGTGGTAATCTTCAAAATCAAAACCTGCCTTTGCATTATTATATTTTGCAGCTTTTACAGCTATAGACAAAGCTCCTAGATTATGCCCTATATAAAAGTCTGCTTTGACCTTCTTTGCCTCTTTTAATAATTCATCATAAGCCCTTGCTTGTGCTCTTTCGGCAATCAAAAAGTTATTACCGAGGTATTTATTTAAAATTCTGTTTATTTTAAACTTTAGTCTTGTAAAAAGATAGGCCATTTTATTTTCTCCATCTTCGCCGCCAACCATTTTATTCTTCCATGACACATTTTTGAGCAAAACCTTGTCCTTTTCATTTGCCCATTTTATGAAAAAGCTATATAGCATTGTTACATCGTAACCTGCTGCTTGTAAAGCATCAGCTTCTTTTACAGCACGTGGGTTTACCGATGGCTGACCAGTTGTAATAAGAACTATTTTTTTACAATAATTCAATCAACTAAAAGATTAAGGTATTGTTGCGAAATAATTTTTACATCAAACCGATCTTCTGCTTGCTTTCTACATGCTGCCCTGTCTATTATTGGTATTTTGCTGATTGCTATTTTCATTTCATCTGCATCATTTACTTTAAAACCCGTAATACTTTCATCAATCACTTCATTTACCGATCCTCTATTAAAAGCAATTACCGGTGTGCCGCAAGCCATCGCTTCTATCATTACAATACCAAAAGGCTCGTTCCATTCTATTGGCATCAGCAAAGCTTTACTTTTACCAAGCCACTCATTTTTTTGAGCATCATTTACCTGTCCAACGTATCGTATTTGTATGTCATCAATGTGCGGCTGTATGTGTTCTTCAAAATACTTTTTTTCTTCACCTAAAGGTGATACGTTACCCGCAATTATCAATTTATTTCCGGTTGCCTTTGCAATTGCAATCGCAGTATGACATCCTTTTATTTTCTCTATTCGCCCAAGAAAAATCAACGGGGCATCATCGGCTACATTTTCAGTAAGTTCGTATTTACTAAAATCAATTGCATTATATATTGCCTCCCAGTTTCCATTGGCCCCACTCCTGCTTATTAAATCTTCGCTGCAACCTGTAAAAACAATATTCTTATGCGGAAGCTTAAGCAATTTATTGATATTGCTGCCTGTTATTTCCCTGCCATAAGTCATTATCTTATTTACCTTGCTGTTCCACACAGGTAATAAATAAATAAGTCTTCCAAAATTATGTATCAGATCGAAATCCTTTCTATGCTTCCATAAAAATTTCCATGCTGTAAATATTGCTTTGTTGGCATCTTTTTTTGCAGGGGGGAAGCCCACCTTACCCAAGCCATGTACAGTACAACCGTCAACTGAAGAATCATTGGTAATTAATAAATGTACATCATGCCCGAGCCTGTTGTATTCTTTCGCAAACATTTCTACCAACCGCTCATGACCGCCATAACCAGTTACCGGAATAAGAATGCCGGGGTCCATCACAATCAATATTTTCATTAGCACATAATCATTTACTATTCATAATAGCTATTATTAGAATATGGCAGGCAGTGCCTGCCATATTAAATCATACAACAATTTCAGGTCTTTTTTTTTGAGATTTTCAGACTTCTAGTAATATTTCTTTGTACAATAACGCATGTTCTTCTGCCACTGTTT
Source organism: Ferruginibacter sp. (assembly GCA_031424845.1). Lineage (GTDB taxonomy): Bacteria > Bacteroidota > Bacteroidia > Chitinophagales > Chitinophagaceae > Ferruginibacter. The sequence continues at coordinate 22,290 of JANPIF010000181.1, read as the reverse complement.
CAAAAGATTTTACAGGTGCAATATGCTGTCTGGCTTTTTTAATTAAAGATGGTTCATTTATTAATTGTTGCAATTTATTTTTTAAATCGTTGCAGTCATGAAAATTAAAAAGCCATCCGTTTTTACCATCCGTTATCTGTTCTGCATTGCCATAAACGTTGGATGCCAATACTGGAATACATGCTGCAAAAGCTTCCTGTATTACCATTGGGCTCATTTCGCATATTACCGATGGGAGACATAAAAGATGATAATTAGTGAGCGTACCTACCATGTAAAGGGGTTCAATAACGCCCAACCATTTAATATTTCTTTTTTCTTTTGTAAATGATTTCCATTTAGCGGCATATTCATCATCGTTTACAGGGCCGAAAATATCGAGTAAAATCTTGTCTTCAGGAATATCTTTTATTGCCTCCAGCAACAAATGCAATCCCTTAGATTCGTTTATTCTTCCTACAAAAACTATTTTTAAAATTGATGTGTCATTTATTGTTGTTACTGGAATTGCATGGCTTGATAAACCTTGTGATATATATGCTAATTTTTGCGAAGCAACATTATTAAGTTCTAAAACTTGTCTATACCATTTGGTTAGTACAATAATTTTATTTGCCAGGCTTACCATTCCATGTAAATCATCTTGAAGTTTCTTTATCACGAACGGGTAGCCAATAGCAGTACCGAAAGTATTGTTCCACTTTCGTGTGTTGTAATGCAAGGTATAGGCAGAAGCGGCGAGCTGAAATAAAATATTTTTTTTGAATGGGGTAATTCCTTTATCAGTATAAACGCATCGGGTACATCTCAGTACATCAATTAAGCCATTACACGGGAATTTATTTTCAAACAACAGATTATTTGTTCTACAAGTATATCCTGCTAAATGAAAAGTTATTACAATTTTTTTTGTGTGAATTTTTGAAGCTCGTACATGGTGAAGACTTATGCCATTGCTGCCACCAACTGTATGAAAGTGTATTATATCTGGCTGTATATTTTTTATGACTTGTGCAAAATTACTCACTCCATCAGGAACCATATCACCGGCAATTACTCCTCTACTTAACACTGTAGCTTCAGCGAATTTTATAACTTTTACATTTTCATAGATATAGTTTTCATCAAAAGTTTTCTCAAAATTTGGAATAAGTACTGTCACATCATATCCTTTCTGCTGCATTGCTTTTGCAAGGGCAAAGACATACACTTCTGTACCTGCAACCTGCTGGGGCAAAAAATTATTAAGGGCGTAAATGATCTTCACGATTTTTCACAAACTGCTATAAGTACAAACGGACCTTTTTTACTTTGAGCAGTTAAGGCATTGATGTCATTATAAGGTATAATTTCAAAATCTTCTTCTTGTTCAGGAAGGAGGGCTGAAGGTTTATACCTTTTAAAAAATTTTTGGATTTTTTTTCCAAATCGTATGAATGGATTGCTGTTTATTTTATATAATTCATTCCTAAATTGATCCTTAAGTTTGCCTATTTGAGTAAGATGTTGGCCAAATATTTTGATATGAATGAAACCGTTATTTGTCAATATTTCAAATAATTCTTTCGGCAAATATTCTTTTTCGTGAAACTCCCACTCAATCGTTCCTTCCGGACTTGTAACCAATTTGTTGGGAGTACTAATAATTAATTTACCACCCTGTCTTAAACTATTAAAACAATTTTTTAAAAATAGATTTGGTTCAGGCAAATGTTCAAGTGTTTCAAAACTTACAATGATATCATATGGCTGGTACAAGTTTGCTTTAGAGAAATTTTGGCAATCATCCTCAATGAAATTAATATTCGATTTTGAAAAGCATTTGTCGGCAATCGCTAAAGCATCGACAGATTTATCAACCCCTGTTATGTTCCAGTTCGGATTCTCAGACATAAAATTACTCCCGTACCCAACTCCGCAAGCTGCATCTAAAAGATTTACATTCTTATGATCCTTTAAATATTCTTTTACAAATGCGTACCTACATATATGATTCGCATAGTATGACTCCCATTCAATTGTACCTGGAACTAATCTTTCAATAGCCATCTTTAATTAATTACTTTAAATATTTCTTTAATCCTTGTGCAAGTTCAAAAAAGGATAATCCAGAATTTTTCCATGTTTTAAACCCTTCTTTGATTTTAAAATTTAAAATGATATTTTTTAATAACATCCTCGCATGATTCTGTTTTATTCTTCTAATACCATAATTAAATTGTGCGGTTGTAAAGAAAATTTTACCGCTATTTAATGCTTCGAGTGACAAATGAAATCTAACATTTTTATTACCTAAGAGTTTACTTTCCCGGTTACTTTCCTGATCAGGATGTGTTCTATACCATAATAAGGAAGGTTGAAGTTTTATTACTGGAAAATAGCGAGAAATTCTCAGCCACAATTCATGGTCTCCAACAAAAGGTTTGCCTGAAAAGCCACCTAATTGTTCGAAACAATCTTTACGTATAATTGCAGCTGAAGGGCCACACCCCAAAAAGCTTTTGTGCAAAAATTCATTTTGATATGTTTCTTTTGAGCTTATCAAAATTGGATATGGTTTATAATCATCCGTAATTTTTACTCCAATACCCAGCCCTGCTTCAGGATGCTGCTCCATGGCTGCCACCATGTAGTTTAAAGAATACTCATATAAAAAATCGTCATTATCTAAGTATTTTAAATATTTGCCGGTAGCATAACTTGCAGCTTTATTTCTATTTGGGTAATCTCCTAAATTAATTTCATTAGAGTATACTTTTATTCTCCGGTCATCCAGCTCATATTTCCGTGAAATTTCCAATGTCCTATCTGTACTTCTATCATCAACAATTATTAATTCAATATTAGAATAATTAGAGTTTATAACACTTTCAATTGCTTCGGCAATGAAATTTTCTGCATTGTAGGCTGCCATCAACACACTAACTAAAGGAGTATCCATTCGCAAGAATTTAAATTTAAATAATTAACTTTATTTACTAAGATTTCGAACAAATAACACATTACCCATATCCCAATGTTTTGGGATTGCTTTTATTAAAACTTCAAATCCTATAGCCTTTAAATATGATTCATACTCTTCGTAAGTTGTAACACCTTTATAAGTTTCTGTAATGCTAACTTCAGTATGTATAACTTTAACTGTTGGCAAAATAATAGTGGAGGCTTTAAGCATATTTAATTCAAATCCTTGCATATCCAACCAAAGCAAATCAACATTTTTGATATTATTAATTTCTGCCCATGAGTCTAAAGTGAGGGCATCTACCTGAATCTGTTTCTCAAAGAAAGTATCAGGGTGATCTCTTAAATGATCTTTTGGTTCTAATAAAGAACTAGATCCATCAGATTGACCCTCGCTTACAAAAAAGTTTTGTGTGCCATTTTTGTCACTTAATGCAACTTTATAACAAGTAATAGATGAATAATCCGCTGTTCTCTTTTTTAATCTTTCAAAAATATTTTCCACCGGTTCAAATGCATGAATTTGTCCTTTGTATAACTTAGCAAGTTCTACAGTATCCGCACCATCATGTGCGCCACAATCAATTATAACCGGATTGGCAGGCAAATATTTCTTAAAAGTTGCTTTAGAAATATTTTCGTTTCGCACTTTTGGCAAGGCATATTTTTCAAATAAAATTCTTCTTAGGTGATAATCTATTTTTTTTAATATTTTAAACATAATTTCTTGATATTACATATACGCTAACACCTATAAGGAAAACATTATTTTTCCTTTGACATGTATTTAATTCATTAAAAAAAATCTTAAAAATAAACCAAAAATATTTTGGCATTTTACGTTTTGAAAATTAACAATACCAATGAGGTTTTTTGATTAGCTTAGAGATAAATATTTTTTTAGATTTTATAAATTGCTGCAATATCCTATTTTTCTTAAAGGAAGCTATTGGGTGACGCTCTCTTATACGCTCAATACCTAAAAACAACTCTTTTGCTATTGTATTGTAATTAAGTTCATTTGAAACAATATTATTTTTAAAATAGGGTTGCTCCAAATATTTCAAATACTCATTGTCATCATTATCAATCCTTATAATTTCTTCAATAACTTTTTCGAAAGAACTATATTCATGTACATTGATAAAACTTTTGCTGTTAAAATCATTTGAAATCAGAGGATTTCCCCAATAAATAGGCAAGCTATTTACAAGTAATGGCTCAATAAGTTTTTCTGACGCATAACCATTATAAGAAGCGTTTTCAAAAGCCAAAACAAATTTATAAGATTTGATAAATACATCTTTATCTTTAACCCTTCCCCCAATATTGTTCATATAACTTCCACCTGAGTCTACTTTTTTGTACTTACTGAGCTTCTCATAAAATTCGTTTCTTTCTTTGCCTTTTGGATTGCTAACCAGCATGCAACAAAAATTTGTTTTTTGTTGCAAAATTTTTTGAGGGTCTTTAGGCAACACTAGGTTTTCCAAGTCTCCTCGCCACCTGTACAATGGCAATCTCAAATTTCTATTATTATAATTTGGGTAATCGAAAGTAAGTGAAAAATCACAGTCAATATAGTTGGGTCTTACATTTTCACCTGTATAAAATATCTTATAACAATTATATTTTAAATGATTAAAACTATAACATGAATAAATCAAAACTTCAGGTTCTGATGAAATTTCAACCTCATAATTATATCTGAGAAGATTTATTAATAAATTATCTTCTTTATTAAAGCCAGGCCAAAAGTCACAAAAATCAATTTTTAAATACTGCATTTCAGTGTTTCCCTATTTTTTGTTTGCCTTGTGGAATTTTTTCACAATTTTTTAAATAACTTTTTTCAATTCCTTGTCTACCAAAAAAACGAAGTGTCCATAAAAAGTTAGAAACAGCCATAAAATTTCCTAGGTCCGATTTGAGATTATAATTAATCCAATATAATTTTTCCGAAAAAGTCAACCTGTTATTTTTGACTAACTGATAAATCCTTTTTACCAACATAGAAAAAAATGCCGGTAAGGTAGGCTTTAGTTTAAAAAATGAAAAAAGATGATAATTTACCGACCAAGAAACTTTGTACGAATAATCAAAAGATTTATGATGATAGTGATAAACAACTACCGAGGGGTCATATATTAGCTTCCATCCTTTTAAAAGAGCTTCATAACACCAAAATGCATCTTCCGCAAACTCTGTTTTTATAAATGGTAATTCCAGTAAAGACATTTTTCTATACATAGAAACAACATTATCCCAACCCAATTTTGATAATTTTTCGGCTGGGTTTAAATATTGCAATTCCAAAGGATCGACAAAATGTTTCACTTCAATCATAGGTTCGGTCATTCTTTTAAACCAAACCGCTGGGTTCTTATCTTTATCGTGAGGTACGGCCTGATGACCAGTTACAGCCATCACATTAGTATCTTTAAAATGATTCAACATTACACCTAACATATTTTCATCAGATAAATAGGCATCCTGCACCGTAAAGAATATAATATCTGAATTTGCGGCTTTCACTCCAATATTTCTAGTACCTCCATGATCGAATGTACCAGAAGGGATATCTATAATAGAAGCGTTGTATTTTTTTGCTATTTCCCTACTTCCGTCTGTTGACATGGAATCCAAAATAATCAATTCCACAAAAGCCCCTAAAGTCTGATTACTTATACTTGACAGGCATCTATCAAGTGTAGCAGATCCATTTTTTACAGGAATGACAACTGTTATTCTCATTATTGAGGAAGAAGCTTGAAACAAATGCCACGCAATTTTAAAGTACGTGCAATGATTGAATTTGTATTTCCAATAGTCAGTAACCCTTCAATCCTTTTGATTTCCAAATAAGAAAATAGGTCACTTTCTCTCATAAGATTAATTAATAACAGGTACAAATCTGGGAAATCATTTTTTCTGTTATAGAGAAAAAATTTAATGGTGGTATAAATGCCTCTTTTTATTGCAACTCTATTGTTGCTTTTTAAAGATGCAAAAATATTATCTTGTGAAACTTTTTCATAAAATTGAATTCTGTAAAAAATTGAATTATACCAAAAACTTTGTTTAGTATCATCAATGTTATTGATTCGATAAAAACAATCTTGAGGTCTATCGTAGCAAATTTTAATTTTGCTGTTCTCAAAAATTAAGGCTCGTAAATGTAAATCTGGGTCTTCCATAAAGATCAAATTTTCATCGAACCCTCCTAAAGTATCAAAAAATTCCTTTTTCCAAATTGGAGCCATTGTTTGCCAAGGATTATTATTTTCTAGAAAAAGTGATGGTAAGTTTTTAAAATCAGATTTTCTATTAAAAATCAATTTTGTATCGCCTGGCAGCTTCATAAAATTTTCTATCAGAAAAACAGCCATATCAATGGCGCTGTCTTTTTGCATTTCCTCGACCCTTTGCTCCAAACAAAAACTTGCCAGTAAGTCATCAGAATCAAGAAAAATAAGGTATTTTCCTGATGCCTTTTTAGACCCAAGGTTTCTGCAAATGGATGGACCTTTTAATCCTCCTGCCCGTTGAAATATTTTAATCCTATCTCCCTCATAAGTTTTTATCTTTTCCCATTCAGCTTTATCCGATATATCATCTACAATAATTATTTCCCAATGTACATATGACTGATTGATCACCGACTCTAAAGTGTCTTTGAGTAAAATAGAGCGATTATAATGTGGAATAATTATAGAAACAGTTGGACCCATTTTTAAACTTTTTGCAACCAAATGCCCCCACAAACATTATTATCTTCTCGTTTCAACATTAATGGCATTTCGGTTTCAATAAATGGTTTATGTTTTTCCTCCATAAAGGAATTAAAGAAACTTATTTTAAACTGATTATTATAAGCCAGGAATGCTCTTAATAAATAAATTTCATTCCAAGACCGATTCTCATTAATAATCCATTTATCAGGATACTCAAAAGGAAAAAATACATCATGTATATGAACATGTACTCCCTCACTCAGCGTTGGAATAATATTAAAATAAATATGATTTACATCACTACCCGATTTACATACGTGAGACGTGTCAATTAATAAAAAATCTCCGGCACCAATAGATGAGAAAAATTCTATATCAACTTCTTGAATTTTCTTCTCAATGATAGTTGCTTGTTCATTCGCTTTCAACAATCCCCTTAATCTTTCTGTATTGGGGTCAATAAATGTCAAATCAATTTTTGAATCAAAAAAAAATTCATTAGTATCTAATAATAATGCTGATGAGAACCCGGAACCAATTTCGATAATTCTTTTGGGTTTGCATTTTCTCATCATACAGAATAGAGAAATTGCATCTGAATAAGTAAAAAAATCATTAGAATAATGATATCGAAAATTTTTGTCTGGCGAACTGTTAAAAGCCAATTCATCATAATACTTCTTAAATTCCTTTAGTAGTTCAAGTTGGCCTTTTTCATTAAAATCAATTTCGGAGAAGATATTATTTCCTTGAGCTTTTTTTCTAAGTTCAACAAATTCTGCAGTGTCCACAAGAGGACTATAATAATGCCCGGGTGCAAATGCAAGATATTTTTCAAATTCGTGAATGCGATTCTGTAGTCCTTTTACATGGGGGAACAGATTCAGAATATTATTCAAAATTTTTATCGGTAATGACAATGCTATTTATTTTAGATAAGAAAAGCTTTCTTTTGAAATTTTCCTAGATTTTTTTATTTGAAAAATATATCGATAAGATTTGACCAGAATTTTCATCATAAAAAAAAGTTCTTTCCATTGAGACGTAAATAAAAGAAAAATTAATTTATCAATTCTGGTTTTTGTGTAATTAAATAAAGCAAACTTATAAGTAAATTTTAATTTTTTCAATTCAATAAACGAAAGGATAAGTTGCCGCTGAACATTAAATTTTATAGAATCCCATGATCGGTAAGTAATATCATGAAATATTTTTGACGATGGTACAATACCAATCTTATATTTTTTGTACAATACTCTTTCACAGTAATCCTCATCTTCTCCATAGTGAGGAAATAGTGGATCAAATCCACCAACCTCTAGTAAGCATGTTCTTGTAATTATCCACGCAGCAGCATTTATAAACTCAACTTCATAAATATTCTCTACTCTATTAAAATATATATCTGAATATAGATTACGACATTTCTCTGGTGATATATATGTTGAAAAATACCATTCCAGTTTGTCATTTTGCGGTAGAATATGAAATGGACTCAGAATCCCGAAACCTCTGTTTTGTTCGGCAGCATTTATAAGTAACTTAATGCTATCAGTTTCTACCCATGCGTCCTGATTTAATAAAAAAACATAGTCAGCATTTTCTCGCAGTGCTTTTCTAAACCCTATATTATTAGCCTTTCCAAATCCTAAATTTATACCTGTTTCAATTAATTCAACTGACGGAAAAAATTCTTTAATTAGCAATACTGTATTATCAGTAGAAGCATTATCAATAGCTAATATTTTCAACGGAATAGCACTTTGAATTAGTGAACTAAAACATTTATTCACCCATTTGGCTCCATTATATGTTACAACTATTACAACAACCTTCATTCTAAAAAAATTCTGGGCTTATTTTAAATCTATTCGTTTCTAATTATTGTAAACAAACAAAGCATTGGCATGAATAATTTCTAAATTCAGTCCATAAGATCTTTCATATAGACCTGCAAAATGATAATTTTTACCTTCTAAAAATTGAATTATTTCAATCCAATAGTTATGTTGTTTATCAGTCTTAGAAAAACCAACTTCTACATATATGACTTTAATCTTGCCTGATGCGATAGACTCTTCAGCGCCTTTAAATACCTCAAGTTCGTAACCTTCTGTATCTGTTTTCAAAAAATCAATACAATTCATACCATACTCAGATACTAAATTATCTACAGTTTTTACCTGAACAATTTCAGATAATACGTTTTCACCTTTTGATACGCTGTTTTGTTCCTTTACAAGGCTATTCCACTCCGAATTCTCCTGGTATATGACTTCCATCTCTTCTTGTCTAGCCCCCAAAGCGAAATTAAAAATTCGTATATTTTGTAACCCTGATAAGTTTTGCTCCATGGTTGCAAATGTCGTCTGCATTGGCTCAAATGAATATATAATAGCATTTGGAAAATACTTGCTAAGCTTCAATGCTGTTTGACCAATATTTGCACCAATATCAAAACAAATCAAATTGTCACTTGTCTTTATGATTTTTTTAAGTGAATGAAAAAAATCTAGACTGTCTAAGATATTCATATTCACAAGACTTTTATAATATTCCTCTTTTACAATTCGCACACCTAATTTGCCAAGGATATTTTGAATAACTTTTTTCATGAATTATAGATGATTCCATGGTTCGTTTTTTTCAAACGACTTTATAGTGATTTCAAATTGATTTTTATTTACAGAAAACGAATTTCTGTCTCCCTCAACGCCAAGAACTGCATTATAATTAAAGCCTAATTCTTTTGATAGCCAATAATAATGAGTTGGAGTCATATCGGGTGGAAAAATTTCTATCAAAGTGCACTTTTCTGGATACCTGTATATCATATTGGTTAACCCCGCACCATGTATACCAATTATTGTTTCAGCTGATGAGAAAATATCGATCTGTTCATTAAGGCTAAAATCATCACTGTCTATTATTTCAAATTCGTATTGCTTCAGCAAAGAAATTATTTCATCAATATTAATTATTGTCCGTCCCCTTATTAGTTTTCTGGTGATAAATAATTTTTTCTCTTGCGATTTATTTACTGTAGTCGCACTTCTAAAAATATTAGAAGCAAACAAAAAATGATCCTTAATATTAGGGATACTTTTACAAAAATACACGGACTCTAATTCAATAAAGATATCTCTTTCCTGAAAGATCCAATTCCATCTTTTTGAATATTCTGTTAAAAAAAACTGCTGAACATAGTCCAACTTAAGCGCTTCTTTAGGAATAATTATAGGTACTTTTTTATCAAAATTATGTTTGTCTAACAAGTACAACTGTCCTAAAACGTCATTATAAAAATGCCAATAATTAAACCAATTATACCTTATTGAAACAGCACTTTTAATTCTTATAATTTTTCTTTTTACATAAATTATATAATTCGGCAAAGCTGTGATACCTGTTTCTCCATACGGTAACGATTTAACTATCACTTCATCATTTGAATTAAGAAACCAGCCGTAATGGGGTTCCAACAAACCTTTTTTCTGATAATGCACTAGGTATTCTAATTCTCCAGAAAAAGCCCATTTATTGAAAAGAGAATTTATTGCTGGTTCAAACTCACTCGTTTGATAATTAATAAAAGGAAATTCCTGTTTATAAAAAATACAATCTTGAAGAATATTTTCTTTTGAAAAAACTGCTTTTGTTTTAAAAACCTTGTGTAGAACATATTTTAAAATATGATTCCGTTTTAGAGCTGCAGTCAGCGTGTTAATCTTCATATATCTCAGTTGCTCCTTTTAATGAAGAATACCATGAACTTGCACTGGTAGCCTCTTGCATGTAAAATTTTGTCTCCTCATTAAGTTTTGATTGATCTTCATACCATGGCATATGCCTAAGTGTATAAGGATCGCCAGTGCGTAAAGTATTCTCCCAGCACTGTAAAAAAGTACCAGGCCTGTATAACGAAAAAGTAGTATCAATTTTTGATTTGTATACGCCGGGTTCAATTTCATCTTCGTACATTTTACTTTCCCAGTTTATTACTTCCTGCTTTTTAGGATAATAATCTGGTAAATCATTTATGCGCAAACCAAAACCTACTTTTTTTATGGTGGGATATTTATCCAACAGCGATTTAAAATAGTACATAAAATCGGTTGGCGTACTTTCATCAGGCAACACATCGGGGTCGGTGTATACATGATAATATTTTCCAAACCGCTGGTGCAAATGTGTTCTCCAAAAAGATTCATGACCCACATTTCTATCAAGCATATAAACTGTAGCAGGTACCGTTTTATAATACCTCAATAGTGGCTCGTAGGTAGATGCATTGTCAATAATATGTAAGTTTGTTTGCCCTGCTTTTAGCAGCCATTCAATTTGCTGCTGCAAATATTTTAAGCGGTTAAAATTATTGATAATGATCGGATACCGCTTTACTTCATGGTGTTTATGAATGATGTGATAAAATTTAGTCTTTACCCTAAATACTTTGTTTACATTTTCACTTAGAGTTGCCTTTATGTTTATTTGCTTTCCCATTATTTAAGAAAAAAGCAATTTTAAGCGTAGACTAGTCATCACTCTATTCCATGTAAAAAAGCCATTGTTTAAAGCTAGTTGCATAGCCAGTTTGGCATTTTTTTTATCCCCTTTGATGTAGAGGCTGTTTATATATTTTACTGCAAAGGCTGCAATAAATTTCTCCCTTTCCAGCTTTGAAATATCCAAGCTACCTGCAGGAACGTATTTTTGGGATGGGTTTGTCTCCTGCATACAATCTAGCAGCCATAAAGGCGCACCTGCGTTTGCCAATATATCTATATACAAAGCACTTATTTCTTTCTCAAATAAATCGAAGCCCTCTCCCACAGATTTCGATGAACCATGAAGCCTGAAATGAGCCACCCGAAAGTCGGATAAAACGATGTTTTCGGTACCATATTTACACATAAACCTAAACCACAATTCATCATCAAAAACATAGCGAAGGCTTTCATTTACGCCACCTATTTCCTTTACAACGCTCGTGCGGTAAAAGCTTCCAGGCTGGTTCATTTCTACTACTGCAATTGTTTCTGCAACAGTAGGTTTTACTCCCATTCTGTACTCGTGGCTGGTAGCGTCATCTTCATCATAAAAACACCTCGTAAACCCGCAAACAATTTGGGCGTTTTTATTTGCTGCAAAAGCGTTTGCAATATTTTCTAATGCACCGGTTTCTAAATAATCATCACTGTTTAGCCAGTTAAAAATCTCTCCGCTACACTTTTCCAGTCCTTTATTAATAGCATGAGACTGCCCACGGTCGGGTTCACTTACCCAATACGCAATATGCTGCTCATACTTTTTTATAATGGCTACTGTTTCATCCGTACTCGCCGCATCAATAATTATTATTTCTACATTTTTATACGACTGCTCAATAATAGATACAATGGTTTGCTCAATGTATTTACCTTGGTTATAAGAAGGTATTACGATGGAAATAAGTGGAAGCAATTATTGTTTATTTTTTTGTTTTTGAATGCGTAAAATATCCAATGCAATATGTGTTTTATAATATGCCCAAAATGAGGAAAGGAATAAACCCGTCAATCCATCTTTGTAACCTTTTTTATTTACAAAGGACTCATAGAATTCTTGAAAAGGTGTAAAAAATACTTTTTTTATTCCTACACGAATTCCGGCATTGTAATTATCCTTTCCTTCATTTTTTAAATAGCGTCTATGCTTTTGTAAAAAAACTTTTAAGGTATTCATCCAATAATGGTGGAGCACATTCGTTTTGTTCTCATTTTCTAAAATATCATAACAGGTAAACTCTTGTTTCAAAATTCGACCATAGTGTATGATTGGCAAAAAATCAAAGCGGTGCTTATTTACCAAAAAATATTTTTTATTACTGCCACCCCAAACAGTACCTGACAGTTTCCTCTTTTTAAAATAAAATTGCCATGGCACAGTTACTGCTCCAATTGTTTCACTAAAACTGATTTTGGTAAATTCATCTATAATTTGTTTTTGTAAATCTTTATCAACCACTTCATCTGGATCAATAAAAATTACCCAATCATTTTTGGTATAATGTACTACTTCTGCTTGAACTATTTCGCAGGATGGAACAGTGGCTCTATCTCTGCTATAAATTCTTGCATTGTATTGTCCAGCGATATTTATTGAATTGTCTGTCGAGCCAAGATCTGTGTAAAATATTTCATCACAAAAATTGATAGATTGTAAACAGCCGTCTAAAAATAAGGCTTCATTGTAACCGACAACCATTGCAGTTATAGAAAGTTTGTTCACAATAATTATATTTTTTTAAATACTGCCAATGAATCAAAATCATTGTAGTGAATATAATTTTTGTTCTGCCTAACTAAATTTTCAATTACCCAAGTTGAACCAAGTTCAGGCCTATCAGGATAGTAATCATGAAATGCTAAATATCCCCCGACTTTAACATCCTTTTCAAAATTGTCAAAATCAAACCTGCATCCTTCTATACTGTGGTCTCCATCAATAAATAAAAAATCAATATTATGAATTGCATCCACAAATTCATTTGAATAACCTTTATGTGTTATAATCTTTACATTTGGAGATATACCTTTCATGTTATGCTGAAACTGATCTAATAAAGAAGTATTTCGTTTCGTTTTTTCATATATTTCTTTACTGCCCTCTTCCCCTGCAGCATTAAAAGGATCTATACAATTTATTGTTCCTTTTTTTAAGCCTTGTGCTATACACCAAGTGCTTTTCCCTTTCCAACTTCCAATCTCTAACACGATACCTTCCATTGGGAGCATGGAAGAAATTTCATATAAACCATTTGCCTCATTAGGTGTGAGCCACCCTTCGATAGTCTGGTAATGTTGTAATTTATTTTTACCGGAATCTGTACCGATTAATTTTTTTATTCTGTTAATCATTTTTCTTATATATTGAAATGAATTGATCTTTAAAACTCTCTTTCAATAAGGAAATTTTATACAAAAAATTATTAGGATGAACTAAAGATGAATAACTATGAGTTAAAAGATGAAAGTTATTTTTCTGCATGAGCTTTGTCAGACCCTTTAAAGTAAAATGCCAAAAGTGTTGTTCAGGAACCCAGGCATACCAATTTTGTTTTTGAACCATTGGCATTATTCCTTTATAATTTGTTTGCGTGAACATTATAGATCCGCTTTTATTCAACGACTTTGACAAATCATTTAAAAAATAATCTAGTTTTTCAATATGCTCAAAAACATGTGACATTATGATAAGGTCATATTTTGTTTTAGCCATACTGTTTGAAAAATATTCGTTGGTAATTTCCAAATTCCTTTTTCTTGCTCTTGCGGTAGCAGTTTTACTAGGTTCAAAACCTTCTATATTTTTAAATCCGTTTGTTCTTAGTGCTTCCAATAAAATCCCTTAACCACAACCAATTTCAAGAATCTTAATGTTAGTTTCAAAGCTTTTTTTGACCATACCCACTTGCAAATGGATTAACTTTTTCCAGTCAAAAGGTAAATCATTTATTGAAGTCAATTTATCTAGATTTTCGGAGTCCTCTTTAGAGTGAAAATCCATTTTTTCATAGTCAGGTAGTGAAGGTATTGGGTGAGTATAACCAATTTTACAGTCTTTACATTCAATTATTTCATAATAATTTGAAGATACAATGATATTCTGTCTCTGAGAATTACACAAAGGACAATTCGAAATCTTACTCATATATCTTTTATTTTTTTTGCAGGATTTCCAGCATAAACGGTTTTTGCAGGTATAGAAGATGTTACTACGGAACATGCTCCAATAACTGCCTCATCGCCTATTGTCACTCCTTTTAAAATTGTGACATTAGAGGCTATCCAAACATTTTTTCCGATTTTTACTTCACCATTCGCAGCGTCGAAAATACTGTTTTGATTTAATCGCTTATTTCCATCTATCGCATGAAAATCAGAATCGTAAATATTTGAATTAGCACCCAACCCGCTAAAATCTCCAATAGTTATACTTTTTACACAACAAATTGAAGAACCGGAAATACCAACCCTCCCAATTTGAATAACTGCTTCTACCGATAACGTTGCGAGAATTACCGGATGATTTATTCCTGCCAAATTATATTTTGATTTTGAGACTAAACTACACCCTTCACCTAAGATAATTCGAGAGCCTTTGCACTTGGAAATTAATGGGAATCCATACAATTTTACATAGCCAAATTTTGTATCAACTCCATAAAAACGCAGGTATAAATAATCAATATATTTTTTAGGAAAAGTCTTTAACTCCCTAATAATTTTTCGAACCTGAAATGAAATTTTATGAAATAAACTTGACATTATATAACTTCTTTAACCTCCCAATCAAGTGCAGGAAATATAACACCAGGATGATTATGTTCGTGTAAGATGGAATGATAATCTGAGATGGTGGTGTCTAACATCACATTAAAAGTTATTGCATTGTCATTCAATGTTAATAAATTCTTTACGCAATGAATTGAAAATTGTGGTTTAACTGCATAAGAACCTTCATTAAGAAAATTGTTAGGTATTCTACATATCAAATCATATTTGCCTATTTCAAATGAAGTGATATTGCTTGTATCAACCTGCTGGCTCCTAAATGCCACTTCATTATTCTTTACCAAATCAAATCCAATTTTTACATGATTGTGAAATTCATTTACATGAACACACATCTTAACAAAAACTTCTTCTGAGGATAAAAAGTCATTTTTCCGTTTTCTATCCCCGCCAAACACACTCACCGAATCTAAAAAGATAGGATTATCTCTATCAGCATTATTTATCCATTCCGAATCTAGTTTGGCAGTAGTAAGTTGCTCGTAATTATTTATAGTTTCATTAATATTTCCTTGCTCCACGGCCAAGCCATTAAATAATAATAATCCGTTTGTACACAATGCTCTTAAACTTGCTAAATTATGGCTTACAAATAAAACCGTCCTCCCATCCTTCTCACTTACATCTTTCATCTTCCCCAATGCCTTCTTTTGAAATTCTACATCACCTACAGCAAGCACTTCATCTACAATTAAAATTTCGGGTTCCAAATGGGCGGCTACTCCAAATGCAAGTCGCACGTACATACCGCTGCTGTAGCGCTTTACGGGTGTATCTATATAACGCTCCACGCCGGCAAAATCAACTATTTCATCAAACTTGCTTTTTATTTCCCGCTTGGTCATGCCGAGTATGGCACCGTTTAAAAATATATTATCCCGCCCACTCAGCTCCGGATGAAAACCCGTGCCGACCTCCAACAAACTGGCTATGCGGCCTTTTATTTTTATACTACCCGTCGTAGGTGTTGTTGTCTTACTTAATATTTTAAGGAGTGTACTTTTACCTGCACCGTTGCGGCCAATAATGCCCAGCACTTCTCCCTGCTTTACTTCAAAATTAATATCCTTTAATGCCCACACATAATCACTCTCTCCTTTGGTGGCCCGGTCGTTTGTTTCGCCAATTTTTAAATACGGGTTTTCTTTGCCACGCACTTTGTGCCACCACTTATTTACATCATGCGCAAGCGCACCCGTACCTACATCGCCCAGGCGGTATTGCTTTGATATATTTTCTACTTTTATAACCGTCGACATGTTACTATTTTAATCTAACTACATTTTCATTTTCCAAATAATACTCCTGTCCGCTTTCCTCGCACACCGCATTCCCTCTTTCTTCAAATACCAATCTGTGTCCGTACTCACTTACCCAACCAATTAGTTTTGCAGGGTTGCCCACTACCAATGCAAACGGCTTTACGGATTTTGTTATTACAGCTCCGGCCCCAATCCTGGCATATTGACCTATTTCGTTGCCACATACAATGGTGGCATTGGCTCCTATGCTTGCACCTTTTCTTATAATTGTTTTTTTAAATTCATTTTTTCTTTCAATGGCACTTCGTGGGTTTATTACATTTGTAAATACTACCGAAGGCCCTAAGAAAACATCGTCTTCACATACAACGCCATTGTATACTGATACATTGTTCTGAATTTTTACGCCATTACCAAGTACCACATTATTATCTACAAAAACATTTTGTCCAATGTTGCAGTTGTTGCCAATTACTGCAGTCGGCATAATATGGGTAAAATGCCAGATGTTAGTGCCCTCTCCAATTTGTGCACCGTCGTCTATTACGGCTGATATGTGTATGTTTATGCTCACAGATTATTTTTGATTTTTATTGATGCTGTTTCACCCATCCTGTTCCTTATGGATCTTGTTACCTTTGCGTCTTAGTGGTTCAAAATTTTGCTCACAGATTATTTTGATTATCAATAATTGTTTAGAAGATGCTCTGCATTCACCGCAGAGGATAGGAGTTAAAAGAGGCTTCGCAGAGCTGGATTTTCTCAGCGAAAACTCAGACAGCTCATTTCTCTGCGGTGAAATTTTAAACGGTATCCATAAAGCTATGCTCAACTTTGTTGAACAACAGAGTTCCTACAAGTAAGGTAAAAAGAATAAAAATACCTGAGTACGCTAAATGAACCGGCTCAAAACTCCCCTTACCAAACAACGCATATCTAAAAGCTTCAACAATAGGCGTGAGTGGGTTTGCTGTGATCAGCCATTCGTAGCTTTTTCCTTTTATGTAAGAGAGCGGATACGCTACAGGTGTTGCATACATTAAGAGTTGCACTGCAAAACCAATAAGCACAGCAAAATCTCGGTATTTGGTTGTAATAGATGAAATAATGATACCTAACCCTAACCCCATGCCTGCCATCATGACCACAAGTACCGGAATAAGCAACCAGGAAGTGCTAAAATAAAATTGTTGCTCCTTTATTCCAAAATAAATCATTACAACTAATAGTAGAAAAAACTGTATTACAAATTTTATAATGTTGCTAAGCACCGTGCTTAAAGGAATGACCAAACGTGGAAAATAAACCTTTCCAAAAATACCTGCATTGGCTACAAATGTATTTGAAGTGCCAGTGAGGCAGCTGGAAAAATAATTCCAGATGGCAATGCCGCTCATGTAGAATGGAATGGCATTTATACCATCGGTATCAATGTTAGCAATGCTGTGAAATACGAGTAAAAAAACGGCTGTGGTAAATATGGGCTGTATTAAATGCCATACAGGGCCCAAAACTGTTTGCTTGTATTGCGCTGCAAAATCTCTTTTTACAAATAGCAACAGGAGGTCTCTGTACTTCCACACTTCTTTTAGACGGAGATCCAATAATTTACCCGTCGGTTCTATTATTTCATCCCATTCTTCAGCTCCCACAACTTTGTCCATTTTTTCATCTGCCATTAGTTGCTCAATATTTTTTCAAGTTTCTTCTTGTATGAATCGTACCCAAAATTTTCCAATAATAAATCGTGATTGGGGATGTTAGCATTTTTATTATCTATTATTTTTTTTACAGCCAATTCAATTTCAGATGCATTATTCGGTTCTATTAATAATCCTAATTTTCCATTAAGCAAGGCATCGGTAGAGCCATCTTTATTGCCTGCTATTACAGGAACCCCGTAATACATTGCTTCTATAAATACAATTCCAAATCCCTCTTTTGTACTAGGCATGATATATACATCTGCCATGGCAAAATGTGCTGCTAACTCCTCTTCAGGTATATAACCAGCCAATACAACGTTATTCTCAAGAAAGTTTTCTTTTATCAACTGTTCGATAAAAAGTTTTTCATCATTACTGCATCCACCCGCCAATAAATATTTAATATTTTTATTTTGAGCCACAAGGTTTACCAGGGCTTTAATTACTCCGTCGTAGCCTTTGTATCTGTCCTTTGCTGATATTCGTGTGAGCGTAAGCAACACGATATCTTCAATAGAAAAACCATATTTATTCCTGATGTTTCTATTTGCAATCTCATTTATCTGGTTATTTAAAAAAGGATCTAAACAGTTATTGAGTACTGCAAGTTTAGATGTTGGAATGCCATGTTTATTCGCAATGATTTCTAATGTAAAATTGCTTACTGATAAAATTTTATCGCAAGTACTCAACATCTTATTTTTATGCTTGGTTAATTCTCCCCATATTTCTATACCATGCGCCATCAACATAATCTTTACCGATGGATTTATTTTTTTGATGAGCCAGCCTGCTACTAGTAAATTAATGTGGCTTATCATAACAACATCTGCCCGTTTTCCTTCTTTTACGGCATTCATTACAAATAAAGTTTTTGCAGCACCAAAACCGGTAAAAATTTCCGAAGGAAAATATTGATTTCCATCAGCCTCATGAGCATGATCATGCATGCTCATTATATTTACTTCAACATTTTTGTCAACACTATATTCATACATTGCTTTCCCAACAATTCTGCAAACCTTTTCAATACCCCCTGTAGCAGAAAAAACTTTAAGAGTTAAAAAGAGAATATTTTTAGGGTGTAAAATAATGATGGATTAAAATTTGAAATTTAATTTTTCTACTGTACAGTTTTGAAAGTTAAAGGTTGCTACAACCATATATAAAATGCAACATGTTGAATTTACAGTTTATGTTTTAACATGAGCAAAGACATTATTCTACTCCAATGCATTTCTCCATTTAAAAAGCTATTAACTGCTTTTGCAGTTTCTTTATTGTTACTAATACTTAGTTCTTTAACATAATCACTATTTTTTAGCCATTCATTAAATGGAAAACTAAATCCCATTTTTGGTCTGTTCCATATTTCTGCAGGTAAAATATTTTCAAATGAATTTATCAGTAATTTTTTTGGTATTGTATTTTTAAACTTAGTTTTTGGATTTATTGAAAAAGCGGTGTCAATACTTTTATTATCTAAAAATGGTACTCTAATTTCTAATCCGTGTGCCATACTCATTACGTCTGCATCACGTAATAATTGGTCTTGCATATAAATATTAAACTCCATCCAACTTGCTCTTGTTGGAGCGTCCAACTTTTTTAAATTTTGCGAAACAGGTTTTGAAGATAAAATATCCCAAATGTTATTTTCATAAGCGCCAAGTTGGGCAGCTATTTGTACAGGTGTAAAATGCCCTCTTAAAAATAAATAAACTCCTCTAATTCCTTTAAGTTGTAAATAAGCTAAACGGTTGTACTTTTTTAATTCTACGTTATTGCTTAATTGCAATAATTTAAGAGGGAGACTTTGTAAGACCAATGCTTTGTTTATCCTTTTAAAAGATGGATAACCACCATACAATTCATCTGCACCTATACCAGACAATACCGCTTTTAATCCTTCTTGTGCAGCAAACTTGCTTATGAACCATGTATTAATTCCATCACAAGTAGGCATATCCATGGATGATATTACAGCGCCAAAATTTTGATGAAATTCTTCCTCTTTTAAGAGTATGGCATGGTGAGTACTTTTTATTTCTTTCGATATAATATCCTGATATTTTTTTTCAGAATAATTTTCTTCATCGAAATAAATAGAGAGTGTGTGCAGTTTTTTTTCAGTTTGCCGGTTTGCTAATTTTGCAATAATGGCGGAATCAATTCCACCACTTAAGAAAATTCCAACCTGCTCATCTGCCAGCATTTGGCGTTGAACTGCATCTTCCAACCCTGAGAATATATTTGCCTTTGCAGTACTTTCATCAGCAATAGTACTACTGAAACTAAAAAAATTAAATGATTGTAAACTGGTAGTTTGTGTTTTAAAATCGAATGCACAAAAACATCCTTTGGGTAATGCTCTTACATTTTCTAAAACAGTAATTGGCTCCGGTATAAAACCGTATGCTAACTGGTAAACTGCAGCATTTTTTTCTTTTTCCTGCAAATAAGATATAGGTGCAAAACCTCTTATTTCAGATGCAAAACAAATACCTCCTGAATGGGTAGAATAATATAAAGGTTTTATGCCTGCTGCATCTCTAACCAAGTACAATTTTTTCTTTTCATTGTCCCAAAGTGCAAATGCAAACATTCCATTAAGCTTTTTAAAACTTTGTGTATTCCATTTTGCGAATGCCGCCAATATAACCTCAGTATCCGAATGTGTGGTAAACTTCATACCATCTGCAAGCATTTCATTTTTTAATGCTTTAAAATTATACAACTCACCATTATAAGTAATTGTATATCTATTATTGCTGTATTGCATTGGCTGGTGCCCGGCAGATGTTAAATCCATTAATGCAAGTCTACGGTTTCCTAAAACCAAATGCTCAGCATGGGATGTAAAAATTCCTTCATCATCTGGCCCTCCATGCTTTAATAAATCACACATGGTTGCCACTGTATTTTGGAGATCTGTAACCGGTATGTTTATGTTTAAAATACCAGCAATCCTACACATTCTCCTGCAAAGTTTTTGTACGTTTTTTGTTTATATAATAATCATATTTATCACAAAAATCCTGATAAGTTACTGTCAATCCTTCTATAAGATTTGTAGCGTGTTTCCAACCTAAATTATTCAGTTTTGAAACATCCAGTAATTTTTGCATGGTACCATCAGGCTTGCTGGTATCAAATACTAATTCGCCTGTGTAACCGGTAATTTTTTTAACTGTTTCTGCCATTTCTTTAATGGAAAAATCTTCACCACAACCTATGTTTACAATAGATGGGTCTTCGTAATTATTCATTAAATAATAACAAGCTTCTGCCGCATCATCTACATATAAAAATTCTCTACGTGGTGTACCTGTTCCCCAAACATTTACCGTAGGTTCATTGTTTATTTTTGCTTCGTGAAACTTTCTAATTAATGCCGGTAAAACATGAGCATTTTCTAAATCATAATTATCGCCAGGACCATAAAGATTGGTAGGCATTACACTAATAAACCTGCAACCATATTGTGCATGGTAAGCTTTACACATTTCAATACCTGCTATTTTTGCCATGGCATACGGTGCATTGGTAGGTTCTAAAGCACCATCCATAAAATATTCTTCTTTAATAGGCTGTGCTGCAAATTTTGGATAGATACAACTGCTGCCCAAAAACAACAATTTTTCTACACCATTGTGAAAGCTTTCGTGTATTACATTATTTTGAACTGACAGATTATCGTAAATAAATTCTGCTCCATAAGTTTTGTTAGCCATTATTCCACCCACTTTTGCTGCTGCTAAAAAAACGTACTGGGGTTTTTCTTTTTGAAAAAATTTCTTTACTGCTTGCTGGTCCCTTAAATCGAGGTTTGCAGAGTCAATTGTAATAATATTTTTATAACCATTCTTTTTAAGCAACCTTACAATGGCACTTCCTACTAAACCATTATGACCTGCTACATAAATTTTATCGTTGATGTTCATTTTAAAATTCGTTTATCTTTTATCATTTCTTGTTCTTCGTTCCTCGTTTCTTGTTCCTCGTTTATCGTTCCTTGTTTCTCGTTTCTCGTTTGGCTAATTATAATTGAAAAAAGTTTTTTTTGACTGAATTTTTAAAATCCGTTTCTCGTTTCTCGTTTGTTTTATTGTACTTTAAAGTATAGTAAACTTCTGTGGTCTCTTGTCTGTTGTCTGTATTCTGTTATCTATGGCCTGTTGTCCACCGTCAGTTTTTTTACCTCAAACTTTCTCCAAATTCTTATTTTCAAAAATAGCTGTGAGTTGTAGGCCCATACCATCAATTAACACTTTGGCTTTGTTCCCAA
>JANPIF010000180.1:0-6652 GCA_031424845.1 Ferruginibacter sp. | reverse complement strand
GCAGCATTGCAAAAATTTAATGTAAAAGTAGTTACAGGTTTTGGAGAAAACTTTCAGATGATTTTTAGTGATTGGTTGAATGATTCTACACAGATGAAGTTAAATTACACAAAAGATACAAGAGCAATTGTTGGGAGTATGATGCAAATGGCTTTACATGAAAATGATGTACCTGTATTTGATACAGTACAACTTTTGTGGGAATAATTATTTTATGGCAATTTCAGTCTCTATTGCTTTTTCATCCCCAAATTCTTCTCCTAAGAAATGAGCAATTGTTTGGGCTAATTGTTTTTGGTATAATTGTTTTTCTGATTTTACTTCTCCTAAAGCATTAACGTTTTTACCTATCATTGCCATCCATGTTTGTGAAGAACCCTTTGTAAATGGACCATGGTTCATCCAATTAGAAGCTTTGCTGCCACGACCATGGTCTGTTGTAATAATTAAAGTAGTATTGTTTTTATAGCCATCAGTAGTTTGTATCCACTGCCATAATTCTGCAATCATTTTATCTGCTTCATTTGCTTTTTGCAAATACATATCATAATTTTCACTGTGTGCATATTCATCTGTTTCGCCCAAACCAAGATAAAATATAGTGGGCTTATGCGTATTCAAATATTCTTTAGCTGCAACAAAAGTAAGCATGTCATTTCTGGTAGCTTCTTTTTTTACAAGTAACGAGTTTTGGATAATATTTAAATTTTTTAAATTATTATTATTTTCCTCTTCCACCTGTTCTACACCACTATTAATTTTAATACCACTTCTTTCTTCATTTAAAATAAATGGAAATACATCCCAAGAAGTAAAGACTGCAATTTTATCTTTATACTTTTCCTTTACATATAAGTATTCAAAAATATTTTTATTTTCATTAATTTTCTTTTTGTTTGAGGTAATTAAAATATCTGTTTCGCCCGTAAACATTTCGTTATACCCAGGGTATGATATAGAAAATAAATTTGCCACATTTACATTGTTATTAAATTTTCTGTTACCGTAAACCTGTCCCTGTGCCGCTATTACATTCCATAAGAATGGCATTAATTTTTTTCTGCTTTCTTGTACTGTATTTCCACCATACATTGCTTCAACAATTTCAGCATCATTACTATAATTTTTGTTTTTAATAATATTGGTATCTATTCCATTAAAAAGTTCCTGCCACCTAAAACCATCCAGGGTTATTATAAAAACATTAGTAGCCGCCTTTGTATTAGTAGATAAAAAATGCTGGTTATTGGCTTCTGGAAAAGTAGCAATCAATAATAAAAATATACATGTTATGATTTGTTTCATACAGAGTGGTTTTGCAAAACTCCATCTATAGTGTAAACAATTTGTGAGCCAATGGTTATGTATTTATTAATATTCTCCCTTATACATTTCTAACTTTTTTAATCGTTCCTATATATATAAATCATATTTCCATATAGTTTGAAAAACCAAATGGTTAAGTGTTATTTTTGCAACTCTAGCATTTAAAACCCACGGTTGAAGAAAAAATTAAATATTGCACTGGTAGGAAACCCCAACAGCGGTAAAACATCTTTGTTTAACGTACTTACAGGGCTCAATCAAAAAGTGGGGAATTTTCCGGGCGTAACTGTAGATAAAAAAACCGGCAATTGTAACATTTCAGAAAATATTGATGCAAAGATTATTGACTTACCAGGCACTTATAGTCTATACCCAAAACGGGCAGATGAATGGGTAGCTTATAAAGTTTTGATGGGGCAAGATGAAACGGTGCTGCCTGATATGATTGTGTTAATTGCCGATGCAAGCAATTTAAAAAGAAACCTGCTTTTTTGCTCTCAAATAATAGATTTAAAAATTCCATTGGTTATTGCTTTCAGCATGATGGACCTTGCCAAACAAAAAGGAACTCAAATAGATATTGCAGGGATGGAAAGAGAGCTGGGTGTTCCTATAGTTGCTATTAATCCACGCAAAAACAAAGGCATTACTTCCTTAAAAAAAGCCATTGAACAACTGGCTGAAAATGCACAGCATTTACCCGCCAGAGATTTTTTAGAAGAAAGTTTTATAAGCAATCCCTCCGTGAGTTTAGCAAAGAAATATTTGCCTAATGCAAGTAATTATAAAGTATTACACCATCTAATAAACAATGAATACTTTGAGTTCGATAAAACACTGCACGATAAAATTGTACAAATAAAACACGACCATAATTTTAATGCCACCAAAACCCAGGCAGAAGAAATTATGCAACGCTACAGCCTCATAAAATTTATCATGCAGCAAACAGTGGTTGAAAATGACCCGTTAAAAAAATCGTTGTTTACAGAAAAACTTGACAATATTTTGCTACACCGCACCGGCGGTTATTTAATTTTATTGACGGTTCTGTTTATATTATTTCAATCAATTTTTTGGATAGCTCAATTTCCGATGGATGCTATTGAATGGAGTTTTAGTAAAATGAGCGGTTGGTTATCATCACAATTGCCGGCAGGCTGGTTTGCCGATGTGTTTATAAATGGAATTGTGGCCGGGCTTAGTGGTATAATGGTTTTTATACCACAAATAATGATTTTGTTTGGTTTAATAACTCTACTGGAAGATACCGGTTACATGGCAAGAATCAGTTTTCTTACAGATAAATTAATGCGCAAAGTAGGACTTAACGGTAAAAGTGTAATGCCCATGATTAGTGGTTACGCATGTGCAGTACCAGCCATTATGAGTGCAAGAAATATTGAAAATAAAAAGGAACGCCTACTTACTATAATGATTACACCATTGATGAGTTGCAGCGCACGTTTGCCAGTTTATACTATTTTAATTGCATTGGTAATTCCATCAAAACTATACTTTGGTTTTTTAAGTTTGCAAGGGTTGGTAATGATGTTGCTTTACTTGTTGGGCACTGTACTTGCGCTTATTGTAGCATGGGTAATGAAATGGTTTATTAAAAGTACAGAACGTAGCTTTTTTATTTTAGAACTACCCGTTTATAGAAGCCCACGTTGGAAAAATATTTTGATGACGATGATAGAAAAGGCAAAAATATTTGTATTTGATGCAGGAAAAATTATCATGATCATCAGTTTGCTTTTGTGGGTGCTTAGTAGTTATGGTCCATCAAAAAAAATGGAAGCTGTTACTGCTAAATACGATGCATTGGTACAATCTGCTCCATCACAAAAAGACCAGTTAGACAAAGAAAGAAAAACTGCTTTGCTGCAAAATTCTTATGCAGGTTCACTCGGAAGTTTTATAGAGCCTGCTATTCGTCCACTGGGTTATGACTGGAAAATTGGAATTGCTCTCATTACATCTTTTGCTGCACGAGAAGTTTTTGTAGGAACCATGGCTACTTTATATTCTGTTGGAGATGATGCTGATGAAAACAGCAATACTCTTCGTCAGAAAATGGCCGCTGCAACTCGTGCAGATGGCTCAAAAGTGTATGACCTAGCTACAGGATTATCACTGCTTGTTTTTTATGTAATTGCCATGCAGTGTATGAGCACACTTGTTATTGTAAAGCGGGAAACCAAAACCTGGAAATGGCCGGTAATTCAATTTATTTATATGACAGCGCTGGCGTATTTGTTGAGCTGGGTTACCTATGTGATTTTTAAGTAAACGCTTAGTATATATTCAACAGCAACTTTTACATTAAAAATCCGTGCTCACTTGTTATGGCAGCTGGAATATCGGTATCATTCAACATTTGGCGCAAGTCAATTTCAATGCCCCTTGCAATAGAGGTAATCGGAATATCATTGTAAGCGCCTTCAAATGGGTTTTCAGAGTAGTCCCCAATTTTTTCCATTAAAAAAAATATCCAAATGATAAGGCCTGAAAACGGCACCACAAACCAAGTGTTTCGTATGTCTGTATTCATGAAGATATCCAGCAGCCCAAAAGGAATTAGTGCAGCAAAAATAAATGTCTGCCAAAGTGCAACTGAAGCATATTGTCTTGGGAACGGAAAGTTTTTTATACGTTCACTTCTACCTTGGTCATCATAAAATGTTGAGATTAATTTAAATAATTCTATATGCCTGAAGTCATTAAAATAACTTTTGTTATACATCTCTTTCAAATAAACATTTTGGTTTTTTAAAAGTTGCGCAGCAGGATTAGCCTTGGCAAGCACTTCGGCAATTTCTTCACTGGTTATATATTTGCTTAGTTCTAGTTGTAAGTTTTCATGATACTTTTCTGATGCTTCAGGAAAATACACTCCTGCTATCCCCTCACGCTTGTGCTCCCATTCTCTAAACAACCTCAATTGAAACCTAAGGGCAGTAAGCCAGGCAATATGACGGTAAATAATATTCTTTTGTATGTTGTTGCTATCGTTCCCTTCAATGAATGAAATGGTTGCAGAGCCAAACGATCTACTATTATTAACAATACCTCCCCATATTTTTCTTGCTTCCCAGGTTCTATCATAACTGGCATTGTTTTTAAACCCTAAATAAAATGCAACTGCAATACCAATTACACTTATTGGTTGCCATGGCATTGCAATGCTAAAATTAAAATAGATTTTTATTAAAGAGGAAGCAGCAACGATTACGGCTGCGTATATAATCCCATAAATAAAGGGCATTTTTGACCAATTAAAGGTCATCCAAAAACCATAATTACGTTTTGTGTACATAATGGTAAAGCATATTGTTAATGCCGTTATTGGCCTGATAAATCTAAATTACTTATTTTTTTAATGCCTTATTGCTGGAATACTTAGTATTTATAGCAGAGGGCTAAATAAACAAATATTCATTAAATGTTAAGTAGCCATGCAATCAACAGTTTTAGGAAACTGGGATTTAGGCAGGAAAGTTATTTATTTCTCTCTTTTGCATAACAACTCAAATGTGTTATTAAATTCTGTATTTGAACTTTCTCAAAAAAAATTGCTTTGGCGGTTTGAATTAGGTATCAACGATGTTGCGCAAGTTACCTTGTGTTTAATATTTAATTATCAGGCGATGACTAAATAAAAAAGCGGATGCTCTCACACCCGCTTTAATTTCTTTGTTACCCTTCCTCACTTTGCGTCTTCGTGGTTCAAATAAACTACCACGGATATTTATTCGCCTTCACACATGCATCAGCAATTCTTCTTCTT
Source organism: Ferruginibacter sp. (assembly GCA_031424845.1). Taxonomy (GTDB): domain Bacteria; phylum Bacteroidota; class Bacteroidia; order Chitinophagales; family Chitinophagaceae; genus Ferruginibacter. Next base: position 1,533 of record JANPIF010000180.1, on the reverse strand, counting down.
GCATCTTTGCTGTTAAACGGAGCCATTTTTGTAAACCGCTTTAAGCCAAGCAACATCATGCGTTGTTCATCGCCATCAGCAAAAGCATTAATCGCTTCTTTACCCGCTTTGTTCACCGCATCTACTGCATCGTTTAAATAAACATGCATCATATCTGTCTGCACACTCACCGCATCAGCACCTTGCTTGTCTGTCATTTTAATCACCCGTAACAACGCACTCTCTGCATGAAAAGTTGCAATACTCATATCAGCAATGTTCATTAATATTTCCTGTTGGTCGCTTAAGCCCATCATTAATTTTTGCACTGCTGCACCCGCCACCATCAAGATGGCTTTTTTCATTTGCAAAATTGTTTTTGTCTCTGTTGCAAACGCTCCTTCATCCTCACTTCCAAAATCAGGAATGCTCATTAACTCTTTGCTCACTGCCATTGCAGGTCCCATCAAATCAAGCTTGCCTTTCATTGCACGCTTTAGCATCATATCTACCGTAAGCAAACGGTTTATCTCATTTGTTCCTTCGTAAATTCTATTAATGCGGCTGTCTCTATAAGCACGGCTTATCATGTACTCATCGCTAAAACCATTGCCGCCATGTATCTGTACACCTTCATCAACAATTAAATCCAACACCTCACTACCATCAACTTTCAGCATAGCACATTCAATGGCAAATTCTTCTGCTGAGCCAAGGTGCGCTTCTGCAAACGATTTCCCCGAGGCAATCATTTCTGTTTCTTTATCATCTATCCATTTGCTTGTGCGGTACAAAGCGCTTTCGCTTACCCACATGCGGGTAGCACACTCCGCAAGCTTGTGTTTGATAGCACCAAAATTGGCGATCTTCGTTTTAAATTGCTCTCTTGTATTGGCATATTCTACCACTGAATGAAAAGCCATTTTAGCCCCACCCAACGCAGCAGCACATAATTTTAAACGACCAATATTTAAGATATTAAAAGCAATGATGTGACCTTTTCCTATTTCACCTAACAGATTTTCTACCGGCACTTTACAATCTTGAAAATACAATTGTACCGTAGACGATCCTTTAATACCCATCTTATGTTCTTCGGGCCCAAGGGTAAAACCTTCCATGCCACGCTCCAAAATGAATGCAGTGAATTGCTCGCCATCTATTTTTGCAAACACAGTATATACATCTGCAAAACCGCCGTTTGTTATCCAGCATTTTTGTCCGTTTAAAATATAATTTTTACCATCTTCACTAAGCACAGCTGTAGTCTTTGCACTTAAGGCATCACTACCTGCATTTGGTTCGGTAAGTCCGTAAGATCCTTTCCACTCGCCGCTGCTTAATTTTGGAATGTACTTTTGTTTTTGTGCTTCCGTTCCAAAATATAAAATAGGTAAAGTTCCGATTCCTGTATGGGCTGCAACTGCCACGCTGAATGAGAATCCACCACCAAGGCCTTCGTTCACTAAAGTAGAGGTGATAAAATCTTTACCCAAGCCACCCAAATCTTCTGGAGTAGATGCGCCCAATAATCCCTGCTCACCTGCTTTTTCC
>JANPIF010000179.1:0-10830 GCA_031424845.1 Ferruginibacter sp. | reverse complement strand
CAATTGCGGCGGTAGTGCCAATTATCAATGAAGGTGGTGAAGAATATGCAAAAATTGGTATCGGAAAAAGTACAGGTACAAAATTGATTTCAGCATGTGGTAATATTAACAAGCCAGGCATTTATGAAATAGATATGACGATTTCTGTAGAAGATTTTATTTACAGTGATGAATATTGTGGGGGCATTGCTAATGGAAAAAGATTGAAAGCTTGTATTCCCGGAGGATCATCAGTTCCAATTTTACCGGCTAATTTATTACTTACAACTGCCAAAGGCGAAAAGCGTTTAATGAATTATGAAAGCTTGAGCGATGGCGGTTTTGCAACAGGTAGTATGATGGGTAGTGGTGGTTTTATTGTGTTGGATGAAGACCAATGTGTGGTTCGTAATACTTATACGCTTGCACGTTTTTATCGTCACGAAAGTTGCGGCCAATGCAGCCCTTGTAGAGAAGGAACCGGATGGATGGAAAAGATTCTCCAAAAAATAGAAACAGGAAAAGGAGAAATGAAGGACATAGATTTGTTGTGGGATATTCAAAGAAAAATTGAAGGGAATACTATTTGTCCGTTGGGTGATGCTGCGGCATGGCCGGTTGCTGCTGCTATTCGCCATTTTAGAGATGAGTTTGAATGGCATGTAATGAACCCTGAATTGTGCCTGACAGAAAATTACGGATTGAGGCATTATGCTGATGAAATACATGTGCCGGTAACAGTTTAAAAAGATTGAAATTATTTTATGCCTGACGAAATAAAAAAAGAAGCACCAACAGCTTTTAAAGTAACCATTGATAACATCACTATTGATGTAGCACCAGGTACAACAGTACTCAATGCTGCTCGTATGATTGGTGGGGATGTTACCCCGCCCGCCATGTGTTACTACAGCAAACTGGAAGGTAGTGGAGGTAAATGCAGAACTTGTTTGGTAGAAGTTGCAGCAGGTTCAACGGCGGATCCACGCCCAATGCCTAAACTTGTTGCGAGTTGTCGTACAACTGTAATGGATGGAATGATTGTAAAAAACATTACCAGCGATAAAGTACAGGATGCTCGTGCGGGGGTAGTAGAATTTTTATTGGTAAATCACCCATTGGATTGCCCAATATGCGACCAAGCAGGTGAATGCCATTTACAAGATTTAGGTTACGACCATGGCAGAGCAGGCACACGTTACCAGTTTGCACGAAGAACATTTGTAAGAGAAGATATTGGTCCGTACATACAATTGCACATGACAAGGTGCATACTTTGTTATCGTTGTACTTATGTGGCAGATCAAATTACAGATAAGCGTGTGCATGGCATTGTTGACAGAGGTGATCATGCAGCAATATCAACTTATATTGCAAAAGCAGTGGACAATGATTTTAGCGGAAATATGATTGATGTTTGTCCGGTAGGCGCATTAACAGATAAAACTTTTAGATTTAAAAACAGGGTGTGGTTTACAAAACCTGTAGATGCACATCGCAATTGCGAAAATCCAAAATGTTGCGGTAAAGCTACCTTATGGCTTAGAGGGAATGAAGTATTTAGAGTAACAGCTCGTAAAGACGAATGGGGAGAAGTTCAAAGTTTTGATGGTAAGCCAGGTTGGATTTGCAATACGTGCAGGTTCGATAAAAAAGAAACAACAGATTGGACAATTGAAGGCGTAACCACTATTAGTCGCCATTCCGTTATTGGAGCCAACAAATATAAAGTGTTGGAAAAACCGCAGGAAACTATGACTAATGTAATGAGCGGTAGAGCACCAAAATTATTGATGGACATACACTCAATAAGTGAAGTAAATAGAGAGGGATTGGAGTTGAGTGAAATAAATGGACCGGCGCATTCAAATGATTTTAAATAATAAATGATTTTATCTAACGACTATATAAAAAATACCATTGCCACTTATTTTAAAAATAAGCCTGTAAACCGGGTATGGATTTTTGGAAGTTATGCAAGAGGTGATGCTGAAGATTCAAGCGATATTGACGTATTAGTAGATATTGCAAAGGAAGGAAAAGTGGGATTAGATTATTTCGGTTGGCATACAGATCTTGCAGAAAAATTAAATAAGAATGTAGATGTACTGAGTTATGGCTGGGTAAATAAACATATTTGGCCAATAGTGCAGAATGAGATGAAACTTATTTATGAAAAATAAATTAGGAAATAAAGCTAGACTCCATCATATACTCGATGCAATTTTGTACATACAAAAAGCATTGGAAAATGAAACGGAAGACACCTTTTTTAATAACTTTATTTTAAATACAGCAGTAGTTAAGTGGTTTGAAGTAATTGGTGAGTCAAGTACAAAGCTTACAAAAGATTTTAAAAGTGAGAAGAGTAATATTGAATGGGAAAAAATTGAAGGATTAAGGCATGTACTTGTTCACGAATATTTTGGAATAGATTTACAACGGGTATGGATATTATATCAAGATTTTATACCTGAATTAAAAAATAATATCGAAGAATTTTTAAAAGAAATAAATTAATGTTCCTATCAATCGAACTCGCTACCATTATCGAAAAACTCGTTCTCATTATTATAGTAGTAATGGGTTCATTGGTTGTAGCCATGTACACCACATTTGCTGAACGTAAGGTAGCCGGTTGGTTGCAAGATCGTCCGGGCCCAAACAGAGCAGGTCCGTTTGGAATGTTACAGCCTTTGGCAGATGGTATGAAACTATTTTTTAAAGAAGAAATTATTCCAAATTTCTCATCAAAAGTGTTATTTATAATGGGGCCGGCATTAGCAATGATGACGGCTATTATGACAAGTGCTGTTATTCCATGGGGCGATAAAGTTGTATTATTTGATAGAACCATATCTCTTCAAATTGCTGATATTAATATTGGTATTTTATATGTTTTTGGTGTTGTCAGTTTAGGTGTATATGGTATTATGATTGGCGCATGGGCTAGTAATAATAAATACTCTCTCATGGGAGGTTTGCGGGCAGCCTCGCAAATTATCAGTTACGAATTGGCAATGGGTATTTCTATTATTGCATTGCTAATGTTTACTGGTACTTTAAGTTTAAAAGAAATGGTATTGCAGCAGCAGGCTGGTCATTGGAACATCATTTACCAACCACTTGGCTTTTTAATTTTTATCATCTGCGCCTTTGCAGAATGTAACCGTACACCTTTCGATTTAGCAGAAGCAGAAAGTGAATTAATTGGCGGTTATCATACAGAATATTCTTCTATGAAACTGGGCTTTTATCTTTTTGCAGAATATATAAATATGTTCATCAGCAGTGCAGTAATGGCAAGTCTTTATTTTGGTGGGTACGATGTGCCATTCTTTAATGAAGCGGCTCATGCTGACATGGGAAACTGGCTTGCATTAATAGGGCTTGGTGCATTTCTTATTAAGATCGTAATTTTCATTTTTATCTTTATGTGGGTGCGTTGGACGATACCAAGGTTTCGATACGATCAACTTATGCACTTAGGCTGGAGGATATTAATACCATTGGCATTGTTTAATATGTTGGCAACAGGTGGAGCAATTTTGTATTTTGGAAAATAAAATTTTTAATTATTTGCAATCAATGGGGAAGTTTAAACCATTATTTTTGCAGCATTCAAATAAATTATGCAGGCATTAACCAACAGAGCGGAACAGGTATCCAGAAAACCAATGAGTTTTATGGAACGTTTGTACCTGCCCGCTATTTTTAAAGGAATGTTCATCACCTTCAAGCATATATTTACCCGTAACCCTACCATACATTATCCTGAACAAAAGCGTGCTTTTAGTCCGGTGTTTCGTGGGTTGCAAATATTAAATAGAGATGAAGAAGGAAGAGAAAACTGCACAGCTTGTGGTTTATGTGCAGTAGCTTGTCCGGCTGAAGCCATCACCATGGAAGCTGCAGAGCGTTTACCCGGTGAAGAGCATTTATATAGAGAAGAAAAATATGCGGCCAAATATGAAATAAATATGTTGCGCTGTATTTTTTGTGGTTTGTGCGAAGAAGCATGCCCTAAAGATGCCATCTACCTCAGTGAAACTTTTACACCTGCTGATTATCAAAGAAAACAATTCGTTTACAATAAGCAAGATTTATTGATACCTAATCCAATAACAGATAAAGAGGCATACGAAAAAGCATTAGGTAACAGACCAAAAAAAGAAACGATTAATTAAGATGGGCATTACTACAATTTCTTTTATTTTATTATCGCTATTAGCGGTTTCAAGTGCTGTAATGATGATCATCAGCAAAAGTCCAGTGAATAGTATTTTGTGGTTGATAGTAGTTTTCTTTGCAATCTCTGGTCATTACATTTTATTAAATGCACAGTTTTTGGCTATTGTAAACATTATAGTTTATGCTGGAGCTATAATGGTTTTATTTTTATTTGTAGTAATGCTAATGAATTTAAATGCAGAAAGCGAACCTGCAAAAAACCATCGCTTACAGTTTATTGGAGTCATATCTGGTGGTAGTTTATTGTTAGTTTTATTATCCGCATTTATGACGGTGAAAGAACAACACCCTGTAATGATTGCCGGTGGCAACGCAGGTTTAATTAAAACCTTGGGTAAAGTTTTATTTACAGATTATGTACTGCCTTTTGAAATTAGTAGTGTATTATTTTTAAGTGCTATGGTAGGTGCAGTAGTTATTGGAAAGAAGGATTAGAGAATAGAATATAGATTGTAGACACAAGACTAGTATCTGAAAAGCAGATTTTTATTCAGAATAGTTAACTTCAAAGGGGTTTCCCTTTAGTCGCCATCCCTACAGAGTGTAGGGATGCAACCCGTGGAAACAAAGGCAAAGAATAAACGAACATGAAAAAGATTTTAGTTATAATATTTATTTCAAATTTTGTTTTTGCATTTAATACCAATGCACAAATTAAAATAGATGAGATTCTTGGGAAAGTAACAGAATTGCTGGGCAAAAAAGAATTATTACAGGTAAAAAAAGGATTTAGTCCTGTATTTAAACTGGGTAATTTACAAATTAATAAAATAGGAATTCTTGGAGAAAAATTGAAAGGAATTGAGGTGTTAGGTAACATTTTTCAGAGTAAAAAGATTGAAGATATTACCAAGCTTTATAAAACATACAAAACAGGTTTAGTAGTATATAAAATTTTAGCGGGTGCAGGTACAGTAATTACTACCTACAGTACCATACGAGGTGTAGCAGGTTCTGAAAAATTTGATAACAAAACAGTAAAACAATTACTTGCACCGGCAATAACTTCGGTACTTACCGGAGTTGTAACAAAAATATTAACCAAAAAAGCATCGTACAAAGCAGTAGATATTTTTAATGGCGTAGTAAAGAAAAAAGTAAAAGATATTTTTGGAGTTGGTGCAGCATCACAAGGAATGGGAATGGCAGTTTATGTGAAACTGTAAAAGTTTTTAGAATTAAAAAAGACTATCAGTAAAATAATTTTGAGCAAAAAAATATAAATGGATATTAAAGCATATATAGCCTTATCACTTACTTTATTCAGTATAGGAATTATAGGTGTACTTACCCGTAGGAACGCTATCATCGTTTTTATGTGTGTGGAGTTAATGTTGAACGCAGTTAATTTGTTATTGGTAGCATTTTCAAATATGCATTCGGCAAGTACAGCCGCTAAAGCATTGCCAACTTTTGCCAGCGATGCCCAAATATTTGTTTTCTTTATTATGATTGTAGCAGCGGCAGAAGTAAGTGTAGGGTTAGCAATTATTGTAATGCTTTACAGAAATACGCATAGCATAGATGTGAACTTTTTAAACAGGTTGAAGAATTAGGAGGCAGACAACGGACGACTGACCACTGTACGTTTGTAATAGTAAGAAGTTTAGAATAAATATTTAATAAGTATAAAAAGAATTTTTCTTAAAATAAATTTTTAAATTATAGAGTACATTCGAAAATGATAATCCACAATATTCAGAAACGTTCTGTCGTCTGTGGTCTGTTGTCTGTCGTCTGTCTTTCCAAGCACCATGAACAATGTTTTACAAATAGTCTGGCTTATTCCATTTCTGCCCTTGGTAGGTTTTCTTATCACTGGTTTGTTTAGAAATAATTTATCAAAATCATTATCGGGCTTTATTGCAAGCGCAACAATATTTGGTTCGTTTGCATTAAGCATATTTGTTTTTCTTCAGGTAAAAAGTGGCAATACTCATGTAGCGCACTATTTTAATTTGTTCAATATCGATTCATTAAAAGTTGGGTTCGATTTTAAAATTGATCAGCTCTCTACGTTGTTTTTATTAATTATAACCGGTGTAGGTTTTCTTATACATGTTTACTCAACCTCTTACATGCATGATGAGCCTTCTAAAGATTTTGCAAAGTATTTCTCTTATCTAAATTTATTTGTTTTCTCCATGTTACTTCTAGTAATGGGTGGTAACTATGTAATCATGTTTTTTGGATGGGAAGGTGTAGGTCTTTGTTCTTATTTGTTGATTGGTTATTGGTTTAAAAACAACGATTATACCAATGCTGCAAAGAAGGCATTCATCATGAATCGTATTGGTGACCTTGGTTTTTTATTGGGATTGTTCTGGCTTATTTCAAAAGTTGGAACTGTGAGCTATGATGAAGTTTTTTCAGCTGCTAGTCTTGCTAAATTAACCACTACAGATATTACCGGCATTACTGCATTGTTTTTTGTAGGTGCCTGCGGTAAAAGTGCACAGATACCTTTATATACTTGGTTGCCAGATGCAATGGCTGGTCCAACACCAGTGAGCGCATTAATACATGCAGCTACCATGGTAACTGCGGGTATATATATGATTGCTCGAAGCAATATTTTATATACGATGGCTCCTGCTACTCAAAATGTAGTTGCTATTATTGGTTTAACAACAGCCATCATTGCTGCTACCATTGCCATCAAACAAAATGATATTAAAAAAGTATTGGCTTATTCAACAGTTAGCCAACTTGGTTATATGTTTTTAGGATTGGGCGTCGGCGCCTACACAGGCGCAGTTTTTCATGTAATGACACATGCATTTTTTAAAGCATTGTTATTTCTTGGTGCAGGTAGCGTAATACATGCAATGAGCGGCGAACAGGATATGCGTAACATGGGTGGGCTTAAAAAATACATGAGCATAACCAATATCACTTTCTTATTAGGTTGTATTGCTATTGCAGGTATGCCCCCATTCTCCGGTTTCTTTTCTAAAGATGAAATATTGGCTGCTGCATTTGCGAAAAATCCTATACTTTGGGGTGTGGGCGTTTTAGGTGCAATGATGACTGCCTTTTATATGTTCCGTTTGTATGCCATGACTTTCCTGGGGAAATTTAGAGGCACACATGAGCAGGAACATCATTTACATGAAAGTCCAAAAGCCATAACTATTCCTCTAATTGTACTGGCTATTTTAGCGGTAGTTGGTGGTTGGATTGGCATACCTGAAATATTTTTACATGGCGGTCATAAATTGGAAGCATTTTTAAAGCCGGTATTTGCTCAGAGCAATGCCATTAGTGTAAAACACGAGATGAGCCACAGTACTGAATTTTTAATTATGGGTGTTTCAGTTGTTCTTGCTTTAGCATCGCTGTTATTTGGCATGAAGAAATTTAGTCAATATAAGAAAGAAGATGAAGTAGCTGCAAACGGACTAAGTAAATTGTTTGAAAACAAATGGTATGTCGATAAAATTTACAGCAGAATAATTACCCAACCTTTAAAATCCCTTTCATTATTTTTTAATAATGCAATTGAAAAGAAAGGTATTGATGGCTTGGTAAATGGAACAGGAAAATTTGTTAACTATGGTAGCCGACAACTGCGTTGGTTACAAAGTGGACAAGTAGGTGCTTATGTATTACTGATGGTTATTGGAATGTTATTGTTATTTATTATACAACTGTTTATAAAAAATTAGGCTTTGGGTACTTATATTACTTTTCCTGAATTATTACTTTGGTTGCCAATGTTTGCTGGCATATTTTGTTTTTTTATTAAAAGCGAAACCCTGGCAAAAAATATTGCCTTGTTCAGTTCATTGATTGTATTAGGCATAGCGCTGACTACACTTTGTTATACCGATGCAAAATTTGCAACCTACAATGCTGTAAATTATGTTTGGCTTAAATCATTGGGTTCAAGTTTTTATGTTTCTTTAGATGGATCAGGTAGAATTTTGACGTTACTCACAGCAGTTTCTTTTCCAATAATATTTATATCAACGTATAAAAATACTTACAAAAATGCAGGTGCATTTTTTGGGTTAATGATGCTGGCACAATGTGGTTTAATGGGTGTGTTTGTAGCCAAAGATGCTTTGGTATTTTATTTCTTTTGGGAGCTAGCCCTTATTCCTGTTTACTTTTTGTGTAGCCAATGGGGCGGTGAAAAAAGAATACAGGCAACCTTTAAATTTTTCGTTTACACATTCGTCGGGTCGTTGTTAATGCTTACAGGTATTATTTATGTTTACCTACATACATCTCCTCGTTTGTTTGAAGATGGTACACAGGCACTTCATTCTTTCGGATTACAATCTTTCTACAATGCTACATTAAATGCTGGCGAACAGGGTTGGTTATTTTGGCTTTTCTTTATTGCCTTCGCTATAAAAATGCCCATCTTTCCTTTCCATACGTGGCAGCCAGATGCATATGACCAATCTCCAACTTCTGTAACAATGGTACTTTCGGGTATTATGGTGAAAATGGGTTTGTTTGGAGTTATCAAATGGTTGATACCAATTTTCCCTTTAGCAGTTCCTAAGTTTGCTAATGCAGTAATGATACTTTCTATTGTAGGAATTATATATGCAAGTTGTATTGCCATGGTGCAGGATAATTTGAAAAAATTAGTGGCTTACTCTTCTATTGCTCATATCGGTTTAATGTGTGCTGCTATTTTTGCTATGAATGAAATTAGTTTGCAGGGCATCATGATACAAATGTTTAGCCATGGAATAAATATTATTGGCCTGTGGATAGTTATTGACAGGATAGAAAAACAAACCGGTGTAAAAAATCTTAGTCAACTTGGTGGAGTGGCACACAAAGCACCTGTACTTACCATTATGCTGGTTATTATTGCTTTTGCCAATATTGCATTGCCACTTACCAATGCATTTGTGGGCGAGTTTATGATGTTTGCAGGTATTTATAAACACAATATTTGGATGGCAGCAGTTGCAGGATTAAGTATTATTCTCGCTGCAGTTTATACCTTGAACATGATCCAAAAAGTATTTTACGGCAATACAAATTCAATTACAGAAAATATAACAGATATTTCTTTAAATGAGAAATTAGGGCTTGGGTTAATAGTGATTATGATATTTGCTTTTGGGGTATATCCTCAACCGATGATTAATTTGGCAAAGGAGGCAGTGGCTGGGTTAACAGCCCCCTAAATCCCCCTAAGGAGGACTTTGGAGTTTGCAAATTAATGGAGGTGAAAAAAAAATGAGGTGTGGGTTTTTACAAGTATTGTCGATATAAACTGAAAAAAGATATACTGATGAAATGTGTCCCGCAAAAAGGTGGGACCAATGAAGAACAATCAGGGATATTAGCTTGTAAACAAAAGAAAAATTAGAATTAATTTAAAATATAGAAGTTGATTAATTGACAGCTTTCGGCTTGTGTCTAACAATCTAACATCTAACGTCTAAATAACATGAACGCAATTTTATTATCTGGAATATGGGGAGTTTTAATGATGTTCTCCGGTGTTTTTATTAAAAGTAAAACCGCACCGAAGTACTTGGCTATACTTGGAATATTAATTCTATTTATTGCCAATGCCTGCGAGCTGGATGTATTTAATTTAGGCGTAATGCAGTTCAGCATTGATACAAAAGAAATGCTGAACATAAATAGTTTTAACCTGAGTTTTCTGGCTATCGTTTTTGCAAGTACATTACTTTATTTTTTATTGAGTGCAAAAGGTGTAGAAAAAGTGGGCGAACATGTAGGTGAATATTTTGCATTGATATTTTTTGTGTTATGTGGTGTCAGTATTGTTTCAACTTACAATACTCTATTGCTGTTATTTTTAGGAATAGAAATTATGTCTATTCCGCTTTACATACTTACCGGCAGTGATAAAAGAAATTTAAAAAGTAATGAAGCTTCCCTTAAATATTTTTTAATGGGGGCATTTTCTACAGGTATTTTGTTGATGGGTATTGCATTTATTTATGGTGGTAATCCCAATGGTTCTTTTTTTATAAACAACATTCAGTTGGGTGAAGGACCAATGCCTGCAATGATTGCCGTTGGTTTGGTTTTTATGATCATTGCATTATCCTTTAAAGTTTCTGCAGCGCCATTTCATTTTTGGACTCCCGATGTTTATGATGGTGCTCCTACTGTGTTCACTTCTTTTATGAGTACTATTGTAAAAGTAGCAGGCTTTTTTGCGTTTGTACGTTTGTTTGAAAATTCTTTCGGTCGTGTACAGGGGCAATGGATAAACCTCATTGTTTTTATTACAGTACTTACTTTATTAATTGGAAATATTACGGCTGTTTTTCAACAAAGTGTAAAGCGTATGCTTGCTTATTCCAGTATAGCACAGGCAGGCTTTATGATGTTGGCTGTATTTGCTTTAAACGACCGTGCAAGAGAAGGTTTGCTGTTGTATGCTGCGGCATATAGCATTGCAACCATCGGTATTTTTGCGGTACTCATTAAAATGAAAGATTATACCATTGAAGGTTTTAATGGATTGGGTAAAACGAATCCATTGCTTGCATTGTGCACTACCATATTTTTATTATCTCTTACCGGTATTCCTTTAACTGCAGGGTTTCAAAGTAAGTTTTTTATGTTGATGGCTGCCGCAGAAGTAAC
>JANPIF010000178.1:0-2030 GCA_031424845.1 Ferruginibacter sp. | reverse complement strand
CTTTAAAGAGAGAAGGTGAAGACCCTACAAGAATGTTTGCAGGCGAAGGTGGCCCTGAAAGAACCAACAGACGTTTTCATTATGTAAGTGTTGGGCAGCCTGCAAAGCGCCTCAGTACTGCATTTGACAGTGTTACATTGTATGGCGAAGACCCTGCGCACCGTCCTGACATTTATGGAAAAGTTGGAAACAGTGGTGTAAGTATTGCAACGGTGGATGATGCAAAAAAGCTGTACAGTGGTTTTGATTTGTGCGATCCAAAAACATCTGTAAGTATGACGATCAATGGTCCGGCACCAATGCTGTTGGCATTTTTTATGAATGCAGCCATTGATCAGATGTGTGAAAAATACATCATCGAAAATAATTTACATGCTGAGGTAAATAAAATTATTGAAGCAAAGTATGATATTGAAACATTGCCAAAATATATAGGCACGGACGGTAAACCCTTGCATCATTCTAAATTGCCCAAAGAATTAAATACTGCAAAAGTCCCCTCCTCGGGAGGGGATTTAGGGGAGGCCTTACCTCTCGGCAATGACGGTCTCGGCTTACGTTTGCTCGGTTTAAGTGGACAAGATGTTTTACCTGCCGATGTTTATTCAACCATAAAAGCAAAGGCATTGTCATCTGTTCGTGGTACCGTACAGGCAGATATTTTAAAAGAAGATCAGGCCCAAAACACCTGTATTTTTTCTACAGAGTTTGCACTAAAATTAATGGGCGATGTGCAGGAATATTTTATCACCAACAAAGTTCAAAATTTTTACAGTGTAAGTATCAGCGGCTATCATATTGCTGAAGCCGGCGCCAATCCTATAACACAGCTTGCATTTTCTTTAAGCAACGGCTTTACGTACGTGGAATATTATTTAAGCCGTGGAATGAACATTGACGATTTCGCACCTAACCTTTCTTTCTTTTTTAGCAACGGTATGGATCCTGAGTATGCGGTAATTGGAAGAGTTGCCCGCCGCATTTGGGCAAAGGCTATGAAGTACAAATACAAAGGAAACGACCGCAGCCAAAAATTAAAATACCATATTCAAACAAGTGGCAGAAGTTTGCATGCGCAGGAAATCGATTTTAATGATATTCGCACAACATTGCAGGCGTTGTATGCCATTTATGACAACTGTAATTCTTTGCATACAAATGCGTATGATGAAGCCATCACAACGCCTACCGAAGAAAGTGTGCGCCGTGCAATGGCCATTCAGTTAATTATAAACAGAGAGTTGGGCACTGCTAAAAATGAAAATCCTAATCAGGGTTCTTTCTTAATAGAAGAATTGACTGACCTTGTAGAAGAGGCTGTGCTGGCGGAGTTTGAAAGAATTACAGAACGTGGCGGCGTACTCGGTGCAATGGAAAGAATGTACCAGCGCAATAAAATACAGGAAGAAAGTTTGTATTACGAAACCCTAAAACATACTGGTGAATTTCCTATTGTAGGGGTAAATACTTTCTTAAATAAAAACGGTTCGCCCACCATTTTACCGGCAGAAGTTATACGATCAACTACCGAAGAAAAAGAATTGCAGATCACCATGCTCAATGCATTTAAAGAAAGACATAAAGAAAATAGTGCTGCCATGTTGGTGCGTTTGCAGGAAGTTGCCATTGCCAACGGTAATCTTTTTGAAGAATTAATGGAAACTGTAAAACATTGTTCGCTCGGTGACATTACCAATGCTTTGTATAGCGTTGGCGGGCAATACAGACGAAATATGTAATTGTCTAACGTTAGGATTTAGGAGCATGGGCAAAGGAAACATTGTGCAACATTTGTTTCCTGCTTTCCGTAGTAGTGCCGCAGAAGTTTATGATTATTTAAAGTTCATTCTGCGGCAGCTACTACTTTCAATCAGGGCTAGGCTCATCTGGAGTATCCTTTATCAACATTTATTGTGCTATAGATTATTTATCAGGCACACAATTAGGAACTGTTTTTCCACCCTTATTTTTCGTTCCTACCTGTTCATACCCATCCCAGCAAGGATCAGCTTTTTTCTTAGTTGTCGTCT
>JANPIF010000177.1:0-6422 GCA_031424845.1 Ferruginibacter sp. | reverse complement strand
TGATGAATGTAGTAGTGGTAGGTGGCGGACCAACAGGGGTGGAGCTGAGCGGTGCCATTGCAGATATGCGGAGATTTGTGTTGCCGAAAGATTACCCTGAACTGGATTTTAGTAAAATGATCATCACTTTATTAGAAGGCTCTCCAAAATTATTAGCCGCTATGAGTGAAAAAAGTAGCGAACAATCTCAACAATATTTGGAAAAATTAGGCGTGGTGGTTCGTACCAATTCGTTAATAAATGACTATGATGGTAAGACGGCAACCTTAAAAGATGGCAGTAAAATAGAAACTGCGTTGGTTATTTGGGCCGCAGGTATTAAAGGAAATGTATTGCCCGGTATAGAACCCACCATCATTGCAAGAGGTAACAGGATTAAGGTAAATAACCAATGCCTCGTAAATGGATTTTCAAATGTGTATGCCATTGGTGATGTGGCTTACATGGAGGACGATGCTGGTTATCCCAATGGTCACCCACAAGTAGCTCCCGTTGCAATACAACATGCAGATATGCTGGTGAATAATCTGAAACTTATTCAGATGAAAAGCAACAACGATCGTATGGAAGAATTTGTTTACAATGATAAAGGCGCCATGGCTACTGTTGGAAGAAAATTAGCAGTAGTGGATGTACCAAAACCGAATGTACATTTCGGTGGTTTTTTAGCTTGGTTGGTTTGGATGTTTTTGCATTTAATGTTGATATTGGGTGTTAAAAACAGGCTGTCCGTTTTCTTTAATTGGTTTTACAACTATTTTACAAAGGACCAAAATTTACGTTTAATTTTTAAAGTGAATTATAAAGAGAGGCAGAAATGAAAAAGTTGACATTAATTTTTTTTGCCATTCTAACTTTATGTTCCATCGTCTTTTTATTTTTTTTACCTTTTCTATTATTGTTTTATTTCTTCATTTATAGAGGCTTCACCCAATAATATTATGCCTAAAAAATTTCTTACTGCGGAATGGAATAATTTGATAATGGCAAATTATATTATTGATCCTGAAATTCTAAGATCATATTTACCACCAAAAACTGAATTGGATTTTTACCATGGCGACTGTTATGTAAGTCTGATAGGTTTTATGTTTGAGCAAACAAAAATGCTTGGCATGCGCATACCATTTCATGTAAATTTTGAAGAAG
Source organism: Ferruginibacter sp. (assembly GCA_031424845.1). Classification (GTDB taxonomy): domain Bacteria; phylum Bacteroidota; class Bacteroidia; order Chitinophagales; family Chitinophagaceae; genus Ferruginibacter. The sequence continues at coordinate 5,273 of JANPIF010000177.1, read as the reverse complement.
TAAACTTGCGTTTTTACGTTCGGGTAAAAGAAGGTAATACATGGAAACGGGGTGCAGTTTTTATAAAAGAAATTGTACCAAAGTTTGCAATAACTATGGTGGCAAATACCTTGTATAGAGAAAAATATGTGACTTTGCCCATGAAACATTTTTACAAAGAAACTACAGATGAAATTAATTTAGGTTACCACTGGAAGTACAAAGGAAGTTGGAACAAACTGGAAGCTACCGCCGAATTAAAAAACTCACCAATGATTGCAGGTAGCAAAGAGGAATTTATTGCAGAACATTATTGGGGATACTCAAAATACAATTCACTTACAACCTTTGAATATGCAGTAGAGCATCCAAGTTGGTTAGTGCACAAGGTTAAGTCATACAAAATCGAATGTAATTTTGAGAAATTGTATGGAAGTGAATTTGCTTTTTTAGATAAGATAGAACCAGATACTGTTTTCATGGCACAGGGTTCACCCATTGCCATTCTACCTAAAAAGAATTTGTAAATATTATTGAAAAGAGGGAAACTCTGCATCAAGCTTTTTAAGCATTTCAAGGTTTCGTTTTGCTTTTTTAAGAAATCTAAGTCCGCCGGAAAAACTCCAATAAGCTACGCCATTTTTGTGATTGTGCACAGAGATTTTATACAGCATTTTCCAATGTTTTAAAATCAGTCCCCATACCTGTATTAAATTATAATCTCTCCCGTACATATGCTGAATGCCGGAGCCGGCGCCGTTATACTCAAGTATGCTGAAATTTTTCCCCTGCTCAAGATCTTTTAGGCTGGTACATTTAATATCAAACCGACCATAAAAAAAATTGCCTTTGTATAAACTTATTTCGTCAAAAATTTTATTAAGAGATTCAAGTTTATCTGTTTGGTATGCCACCATTCTTCCCCCTTGGCTGCTGTTGCTGGCATCACTCAGTAAATACTTTTCGCCCAACGGTATAATTTTATCGAGGTTGATTTTATGCCTGAATTTCATCATCTCTAAATTAAAACCACGGGTTTTAATTTGCTCTAAATGCTCCATTAAAGTTGTATTGCCATCACCTATAATTTCAGGAATTAGTTTATAAGCCAAACCCGAAACTGTGCCTTTCATTTGGTTCGGCATACGGTAATAAAATACTCCTACTTCTAATGGATATTCTACAAATTTTTGTACTAGGTAATCAATCGGCATTCGCTCATGATAAATGCGCAGTTGTTCTATTGAATGTATTTTTCTAAACATAAATCCCATCATGCCTATATTTGGTTTTACAGCAAATGGGAAATCAAAATTGCTTTCTTTAACTCTTCTTTCTAAGGTTGTAAATGTTTCTGTTGGAGATATGTAAATAGTTTGTGGAAACGTGCCATCGGGTAATTGGCTGTATGTTTCTTCTTTAGATTCGCCCTCCATCCCACCAAACGAAATGGTAGGGTTTGATGTTGTAAAAAACCACATTGACTTAGCCTTTATGGTGTACCAAGCCCATACAGGCAGTATGGGAATATATTTTGCATGATGGTGCCAGGTTTCCCAATGTATAAGTCTGTAAATAAAATCTTGAAACCTCCTACTCATATTATAACAGTACATTTTTTGTACCAAGATGATTAAAATTAGTCGCTTATTAAATGATCCTACTTTTACATTTCGTGTAAGAGGGTTATTATTTTTTCAATTTCTTCACCATCAATACCAGTAGATGTAAGGGTTTCCTGCATATTTACATTTGTTGTTTGCATTAAAGAAACATATTGTTTTCTGGCTGAAGTATGAAATTCGACTGCGCCTGTTTTTTCAGAAATCTCTAAAATATTCTCTGATCTTATCCCACTGCCCGGCATAATAATGATTCTTTCATCTGCAAGTTCAATAAGTTTTTTTAAATTTTCTTTTCCTTCAAATGCAGTTGGATAAAATCCTGATGTAAGTATTCTTTCAAAACCACATTCAATAACATCTTCGAGTGCCTGAGTAGGATTTGTAACTCTGTCAAATGCCCTGTGAAAAGTAACGCTCATGGGGTAAGCCAAATGTACCAATATTTTACAGCGCTCTATGTCAACAGTTGCATCGGCTTTTAATAAACCCAGAACCACACCGTCACAACCCAAATCTTTACAAACCTGTATATCAGTTTTCATTATTTCAAACTCGTCATCATTGTATAAAAAGTCACCACCCCGTGGGCGAATGATTGGAAACAAATCGATTTTTAAAACTTTCCTTGCTGCTTTTATAAATCCATAAGATGGTGTAGTACCACCTTCTCCCGGGTTGTCGCACAATTCAATTCTTTGAGCGCCGGCAGCCTGTGCAATGCTGCAGCTTTGTATGTTGAAGGCAATGGTTTCTAAAATATATTTCATCAAATAAAATCTTTAATACCTAAAAAAAACTATAACTAACTTATCATCCATTTAGCCTCCACAATCTTATTCTCAGTGGCCGTTTTTAAACTATACACAAATCCTTTTTGTATGGCATACGCACCATGTTCTCCTTTTTTATTCATGGCTAAAAAACCGACTTGCAGCGTTTTTGCTTTTACTTTATCTCTGTTCACAATACGCTCAACTGCTTTTCTACAGGCATTTTCTGGACTGTAACCTTGGCGCATAAATTCCACCACTAAATGTGTTCCGCAAATCCGAATAACCTCTTCGCCTACACCACTGCTGGTGGCGCAGCCAATTTCATTGTCTACAAAAAGTCCTGCACCAATAACCGGTGAATCACCCACACGACCATGTACTTTAAAAGCCATGCCACTTGTGGTAACGCCGCCACTCATATTTCCTTTTTTATCCATTGCTAAAATACCCATCGTATCGTGATTGGGAGTGCCATCATCAAAAAATAATGGGGCAAACGGACCGCCAAATTTTTGTTTTTTTTCAATATTTATTTCTGGCTTGTACTCACTGCTTTTTAGCCAATCTTTATAGGCTTTTTCTCCTTCACTAGATAATACCTGCGGCTCTTTTGCAAAACCATTTTCTACAGCAAATTGCAGTGCGCCATTTCCTACAAGCAAAACATGCGGCGTATTTTCCATTACTTTTCGGGCAACAGATATTGGATGTTTTATTTGCTCTAAACCTGCTACTGCACCACAATTTGAATGTTCGTCCATTACACAAGCATCGAGTGTTACAATACCATCACGATCTGGATAGCCACCCAAACCCACACAACAGTTTATTTCATTTTCTATGGAAATAGCACCTATTTCAACTGCATCTAATGCACGACCACCTTTTTGTAAAATAGGCCATGCAGCTTTGTTTACACCCATTCCACTATCCCATGTAGAAATGATGATTGGTTTGGTTGGTGCAGCAAATGGTTTATTTGTATTGAATGACAAGGCAGATAAACCCAATGAACTTAATTTAAGAAAATGCTTGCGGTTCATTTTTTTATTTTAAAGATAGTAAAGTTGTGTTTGAAATGTTTTGGATGTTGTTTTATTGCAATATTTGAAAATTAGGCTGCAACATAATGCATCATTCGTAAAGTCATTATAGTTGCTTGAATAAAAGCTGAAAGATGTTTTACTGCTCAGCGTAGCCGTGATAGGAGCGAAAAGCCCGCAGCGAAGCGAGGACTTGCAGCGGATAGCACGAAACAAATGTTTAGTAAAGTTGCTATGCTCATGCTCCTCGTTTGTCGTACACGTCCCAAATTTTTTTTACATCAAAAACATACTTGCTAAAAAGAATTAAACTTACCACAAAAGACAAATTTTTTAATAGTATTTTTAACCCCTAAAATAAACTTACCAAATGGCAGAAATATTAATAATTGATGATGAGAAGGCAATAAGAAAAACCCTTTCAGAAATTTTAGGTTTTGAAGGTTATACAATTGAAGAGGCTGTGGATGGCGAAGAGGGACTAAAAAAATTTGGTCAGAAAAATTACGATGTTGTTTTGTGCGATATAAAAATGCCTAAGCTGGATGGTATTGAGTTTTTAGAGAAGGCAAAAGAAATAAATGCTGATGTCCCTATTATTATGATTAGTGGCCATGGTAATATTGATACGGCTGTAGATGCTGTAAAAAAAGGTGCCTTTGATTATATAAGCAAGCCGCCAGATTTAAACAGGTTGCTAATTACACTTCGCAATGCAATAGACCGCACCAAACTTACTACCGAAACAAAAGTGCTGAAGCGCAAAGTAAATAAAACGATAGAAATGGTGGGAGATAGTCCTGCCATTGAAAAAATAAAACATACCATTGAAAAAGTTGCCCCTACAGACGCTCGGGTTTTAATTACCGGAGAAAATGGCGTGGGTAAAGAGCTGGTGGCAAGATGGATACATGAAAAAAGTAACCGTAATGCAGGCCCAATGGTAGAAGTGAACTGTGCTGCTATACCTGGTGAGTTAATAGAGAGTGAATTGTTTGGCCATGAAAAAGGTTCGTTTACATCTGCCATAAAACAGCGTATAGGAAAATTTGAACAGGCAAATGGTGGTACTTTATTTTTAGATGAAATAGGGGATATGAGTTTGAATGCACAGGCTAAAGTATTGCGTGCATTGCAGGAAGGGAAAATAACAAGAGTAGGTGCTGATAAAGATATAAATGTAGATGTAAGGGTAGTGGCGGCTACTAATAAAGATTTATTAAAAGAAGTGGATGATAAAAATTTTAGATTGGATTTGTACCATCGCCTTGGGGTAATCATCATCCATGTGCCATCTTTAAAAGAAAGAAAAGATGATATACCAAAACTTACCGCACATTTTGCAAAGCAAATAGCTATGGAATATGGTCAACCCAAAAAGGAAATAGATAAGGATGCAATGGAAATCTTAAAGAATTATAACTGGGGAGGAAATATTAGAGAACTACGCAATGTAGTGGAGAGATTGATTATTATGAGTGGAAAAACAATTACTGTAGATGATGTAAAAACGTATGCTACACCATAAAATAATCGTCTAAAAAATATAAATTTTATTGTTGCGAAAATAAATTGGAACTGCCGAAAATTTATTCTTGAACAGTTGCATTATTAGTCGCAACAAAATTTATTCTCTGCTCTTATATATTAAATGTTAAATCTGTTCATAACTAATTTTCAAATATTACTTTTGAAATTATTAAAATACTACTTATGAGTTTTGGTTGGATTATTTTTATTATTGGCGCCCTTGGTTGGCATATTGGTATGTATGGAATGTTTAAAAAAGCGGGAATAGAACCTTGGAAAGCCCTGATACCTTTTTACAATACCTGGTGCATGGTAGAAAAAAT
>JANPIF010000176.1:0-6609 GCA_031424845.1 Ferruginibacter sp. | reverse complement strand
GTTAGTTTTTGTAAGTGATTTGCGAAATTTGCTTCTGATTTTTAAAAGCTTTTCTTGGCTCAATACTTTCCTCTCTTTTACCGGTGCCATCTTCTTTTCAATATTCTCACATGCCCTGAGCATTGCTAGTGCCTGTTGTTTAAGTATTCCTATTTCCTGAATGAGTTCCATCGTAAAAAGTTTGTTGGTTTTTAAAAAAGTTGGAATGTGTAGAAACACTTTCCGCTATACTACTTTCGCACGGTAGCTTTTTAAATATTGTTAGGCAAGGGCTTTTTCCCTTGTTGCAATTCGTTCTTTTAAAAAACCTAACAGCTTTAGACCAAAGGCTTCTTTTTTTACTTCTCCTCTTAAATACCTGCTTATGGTTTCATTATGACAAGTCAACTTTTTCATGGCTTCTATCCTGTCAGATGAATCGACTTTGTCTTTTAGAGCGGACAATTCATTTTTTATTTTCTCCACATTTTCCATATACCTTAAATTTTATATTGGTTTGTTGCGCTTTTGTTGTTATTTTGTTATTGCAAATATAAAGACAATTGTAGTCATTTTAATAAATATGACTACATATTTATTCACAAAGTTATTAACATGGATTATTCCATTAATATTAAAAGCCTTAGGGAAAAATTAGGTTTAAGTCAGCAAAAGCTTGCTGATAGCCTATCTGTACCTAAATCTAGATTAGCTAAGTGGGAAGAAAGAGGGACTATTCCTAAAAAAGAGGATTACGATAATGTCCAAAAGTTTGTTGAAGAAAAAAGTAGTCAAACTTATCTTGAGCAAAGAAGAGAATTAAAAAACAATGTTGAATATACAGTACCATTTTATGATGCTGGCGCTACTGCAGGTAATGAATTAGCTAACACAGACAATGCAATAACGGATCCTGTTGGAACTATTTCAGTAGGGCATTTTCTTGCAGATGCAGAAGCAGCAATAAGGATTTATGGAAACTCAATGATGAGTAATTATCCTCCGGGATGCATATTGGGTATATCAGAATTGAAAGAAAGAATTATACAACCTGGTGAGGTATATATAGTTGAGACGGAGGAACAAAGAATTTTTAAAAGACTATTTTATAAGGATGATGATCCCGACAGTGATGTCGTGATGTGCTATTCAGATAATACCATGCTGTTTGAAGGAGGTGCACGTAATGGTAAATTAGCATATCCACCTTTTTATGTACCTCTCAAAAGCATTCGCAAAATAAATGTGGTACTTGGAGTTGTAAAAAGAAATGTAAACCTTTTAATTAAATAAATAAATGGATTCCAACAAATGCCCTAACTGTGGCACATCTTTAAAAGGCTTATTGAGCTCAGATTTATTGCCTCAATCCAAAATTGATTTTATAAATAATAATGTTACAGAAAAAAAAGATGGCTATTGCAGAAAATGCGGTAATTCACTATTAAATGAAATAGCTGAAACTTTTAAAACCGAAAAGATTGATATAGAAACGAGACTTGAAAAGATTATTCATCATATACCTATTATGACGAGCCCAGCACCTGTTACTTGGGATTACAAAGTATTGGGTATGATTACGGCACAAACAACATCAGGAACCGGTTTTGCTACAGAATTTTCACGCAGCTTTAATGATTTTTTTGGAAAAGGATCAAATGCAACAAATCAAAAGGTAGCTGCAGCAACTAATTTATGTAAAGCAGATTTAAGGGTACAATGTGTTAAGCAAGGAGGCAATGCAATTATTTCTACCGATATAGATTTTAATGAAATTGGCGGAGGGTCAACAAATATGCTAATGGTATGTATGGCAGGTACAGCAATTGTTGTTTCGGATATGAGCAATTTTGGTGAAAAAAGAAAAGAAACAATTATTGAAGTAATAGAATTGACTGAAAAACTTGAAGCTATTTCTGAAATATCAAAACATGCAAACAGCCATATTTTATCTTAAAATTTAGCTTGGATTTCAAATAATTAAATAAATATTTTATGTATCAAGAGTTAATTCATTCTAAGAAAGATGCTATGTTGGCTTTATTAATCCACATAGCAGGAAGGGATGGTGAATATACTGATCGGGAACTAAAGTCCTTAACCAATAAAATGTCATTTTTTGATTTTGATGGTGAAGACATAAAAACAGCTATGCTTCATTACTCAATTTATCATGAACATATAAAAATGGAGTATGATTTTATAGAATTTCTGTTGAACATAATTACTATAGAAGAAAGCTTTGGATTATTTAGTTTATGCTTTGATATAGCATATAGTGATACAATTGATGAGGATAGTGAATCGATATTAAAAATCATTGCACAAAAATTAAATGTTAATGAATCAGAATACTCTTTAATTTATTTAATGACTGCACAAAAAAGAGTTTTACAAATTAAAATAAAAGATGACTTATAAAACAACTATGAAAAAATACATCCTCATACTAATACTTTCCCTTGCTGCCATTTCCTGCAAAAAAGAAAGTGCGGATAGTAGCAATTGTTATGAATGCGATGCAGGTGATGGATATAAAGACAAAGGCTGCATGACAAATGAGGAATACGATCGACTTCAATTGACTGATCAGTCAGGTAATGTTTGTGGCGAAAAAGTGTAGAATTAAATAAAATAAATATGCCAGTACAAATATTTGTTGACAAGCTAAACCACGATAAAACTGCAGGCGTTACAACCAATCAGGCGATGCTGCTAGAGAATGGTAATAGAATTAAAATAATAAATGTTGAACATTCCGATGATATAAGTGTTTTGGTATTTGAGCTAGGTAGATATGTTGGTGTAATTACTAAGGATATAAATGGTACTCCAGGTATGATGTTTTTTGATTTTCAAAAGAATAGAGAAAAAGCCCTTCATGCTACTAAGATCTTTGCATATGAAGTTGGAGAGTTAATCATGAAAAACTTTGAGGAAGTAACAAAGAAGTATGATGAAAATTATAATTTGGTTGAGCTTGTTGTAAGGTCTGATTTTCCGTCTGATTTTAGTGCATCGTAATTGTTCCACCATTCAAAGAATTCATCAATTGGTATCTGTAGTGTACAATTTAGCGTTTTGGATTGGCTTGGTATATAAGAATTACCCTTTACCTCTAATGGTGGTGTAGGGGTTTCTTGAAAATTAAATTTGAATTCAAAGTTTTGTAGCTTATTTATCGAGTTAACAATCTGATCACAGATTTTATTGAACTCATCCAAATTGGCTAGTCCTAATGGGTTTTTATCTTTGGTTGACATAGGTTCGAGGTTTAGGTTTATAGGCTCTTTATACTTCGATGAAAAATCAAAGTTTTGTATTTGTTCGGAGAGGAAGATGAATTTACGGACGAGGCTATTATATAGGTTAACATTTGTGAGGGGATATTTTGTCAAAGTAGCTTGGGTCATCTGAATAAATAATGTTTGTAGTAATATATTTTATTACCACAAATCTAATAAATAATTAATAATGCCATCAGTTAAAACATATACTGTCAATGAACGAATGTTTTTGCTGATAAATTATCTGCAAGAGAAAGGTTATATAAGATTTCGTCAGGACTTTTTAACGGTAATAGATTTAAAAAAGCAGAATTTTCGGCGAATAACAACAGGGGAGGCATCCTTTACAGTAGAACATATTCGGTTGGCATGCAAACATTATAAGGTCAATGCCAATTGGGTATTAGGTTTTGAATCAAATATGTTTAGATAATGGCAGTTAATAAAATCGTTAATACCGTTAATAAATTGTAAGAATAAAACAGTTCTTTTAAAAAATATAAATTGATACAATCCGCTACAGTGCAGCGTTTGATGTTATAAAATTTTTAGGTTAACTCCCTGAAAATCCATGTGTCGCCGGTTCAACCCCGGCTCGCACCACAAAATTCAACCTTCTCAATGCTTTGAGAAGGTTTTTTGTTTTAGCCATTTTATTTAATTTTCGAAAAATTACCCTTGTCAAATACTGTATGTTTCAATTTTAGTTGATCTAGAGTTGAATAAGATATTTTAATAAAAAATTCCGTAGAATTTATACAACCTTCATCTTTATCATAACTTTCCAACTTAAAATTAAGGAATGAAAATAATTAACCTCAATAAGCTGGAAGGTATAAAAACAATTATTTTTCCTGATGGGCAGCCTCATGTAAATATCAGTGAGATTTCAGAAGGAGATGATGTAAAAGTTATTTGCTCCCTCACAAATACAAGTTTGCTTATTCAGTTATTAGAAACTTCAAATGCCCTTGATAATCTTTTTGCAAAAAAGAAAGTGTTGGTAATTCCATATCTGATGGGAGCCCGTTCTGATAGATTAATGTTACCTGGCGATAGCATTGATTTAAAAGTTATTGCTGAAATGATAAACAGTTGCGGGTTTGAAAAGGTTTATCTATATGATGTACACAGCGATGTTGCTTTGTTGCTGATAAAAAATGCAGTGGGCATTAACAATAAAAATTTAGTGGAAAAATATGATATGCCGAATGCTGTATTGATTTGCCCAGATGCAGGTGCAGCAAAAAAAGTAGGTAAATATTTTGACTGGAACAGCAATATTGAAACCATTGTTTATTGTAATAAAACAAGAGATTTAGCCACTGGAAAATTGACCTTAGAAATATTAGAGCCCGATGAATGCACCAATAAAAATTGTGTAATAATTGATGATATATGTGACGGTGGCGGAACATTTTTGGCCATAGCAGAAAAAATAAAACCTGCACATTTAACACTCATAGCAACACATGGTATTTTTTCAAAAGGATTTATGGAATTGGAAAAATATTTTCAGGAGATTGTTGTATCGGATAGTATGTATAAAGAGTATGAATCGAAGATTGTGAAGATTATAGAATTTAATTATTAAAGCTCATACATGCAATTATTTTATCATTTTTAATTATAAGGTGAATAAATAATAATGTAAGACACTAACGAACAGCTTTTGCATATTGTGGCTGTAAAATATTTCAAGCAATTATAATGAAACGAAGGTTGGCTATAGGCGATATACACGGTGGGTTGAAAGCACTTAAACAAGCGTTAGAGAAAGCTAATGTAACTAGAGAAGATACGCTTATCTTTTTGGGCGATTATGTAGATGGCTGGAGTGAAAGTGCTCAGGTAATTTCTTATTTGATGGAACTACAAAAGGAGCAAGAGTGCATTTTCATTAAAGGCAATCATGATGTATGGTGCGAAGATTGGCTTCGTACAGGCAATGCAGATAACAAATGGCTTAAACATGGTGGCGATGAAACAGTAGAAAGTTATTCTGCTATTAGTGAGGACGAGAAAAAATCGCACCTACTTTTCTTAAAAAGTATGAAAATGTTTCATATTGACTCAGAAAACAGGTTATTTATACATGCTGGTTTTACAAGCATGCATGGACCTGAGCATGAATTTTATGATACCAATTTTACATGGGACAGAACACTTTGGGAAATAGCTTTAACCATGGATGAAAGAATAAAAAAAGATTCTTTGCTTTTTCCTCAAAGGTTAAAAATGTATAACGAAATATATATTGGACACACGCCAACAACAAACTATAACGTAGATACTCCCATGCAAGGATGTAATGTTTGGAATATAGATACAGGTGCAGGTTTTTCCGGGAAAATTACTATAATAGATATCAATAACAAACAATATTGGCAAAGCGACGCACTTCCTACCTTGTACCCATTTGAAAAAGGGAGAAATAAATAAACTTTTATAAATGAGAAGATGATATCACAAAAAAATATCATCTCCTCCATTACATATTTATACTGTTGTATTTTAATCAATTACTGGTGCGGTAAAATCTCTTTAATTTTTTGTAGATGGCTTTTTTGGACTTGGAGGTGGTGGCGGGGGTGGTGGTGCATCAACCATTAATGGGAACGGTGGGGGTGTTGGTGCAACAAGCATTGGTGCAGGCGGAGGCGGTGGTGGCGGTGGTGCTGGAACCATTGGTGGTGGCGGAGGCGTTGGTGGCTCAGGTGCTAGATTTGATTCGTTTTCATACCTTACATTTTCGCTGTCGTTTTTAATAACCGGTGGTTTAGATTCAGCCCTTTTTTTTGTTTGTGCATTGCTTGCATGAAACATCCCCAATGCAAATAGCCCTAAAAATAATTTTTTCATAATAATAATTTTTAATTGGATGCTGGAGGGTAAAATTTCCATAATTAATACTTTCTATTTTTCAAATGTTGAAAAATGATTTTCTGCTGAAATTCTACGCCCGATTGCAGCGGCTACCCCGGTGAGGCTTTGTGGGCAGGTTTTGTGCCGGAGTAATAGCGAAAAGCGGGACCACTGTTGAAAAATGAATTGCTGTTTGCGTTCAAATATTTCTTATGTGGCATTAAACTTTTAAGCAAAAAGACTGTCTTAAGATTGATTTAAAAAATTGCAATACTTTTAGGCTATATGGCGCTACCTCAAGATGATATTGAATTGCTAACGCAGTTTAAAAATGAAGCTACCAAAGAGCGGGCATTTACTGCTATTTTAAAAAAATATCAGGAAAAATTGTATTGGCATATTCGTAGGATGGTGGTGGAGCATGAAGATGCCAATGATGTTTTGCAAAATATGTTTGTGAAGGCATGGAAAGGGTTGG
>JANPIF010000175.1:0-2744 GCA_031424845.1 Ferruginibacter sp. | reverse complement strand
TTCAAAATCACGAAGTGCTATGAACACAATATCTTCCGGCAGTACTTTTTGTGGAATTTTACCTAAATTTTTTAACTGATCCCACATGGCGGCAGATTTTTCATCTACTTCGTGCACGCTGCTTTCTTTGTTATCATCTGCAATAGCTGTTGACAAAGGCATGCCATGCATATTGCCTGTTGGTGTTGTATATGGCGTGTGTAAATCTGCATGGGCATCTATCCAAATAACACCGAGTTTGCTTTTTGGCTTTGCCATTTTTATACCTGCAATTGTACCACCTGCATTGCTGTGATCGCCACTTAAAACAACCGGGAAAAAATTGCCTTTTATACTTTCGCTTACAGCTTTGCTTATGCGTTCGTACATTGTAAGTACGCCATGTATCCGTTTTGCATATGGTGATTTAATTGGTTCAAAAAGCAAATTGTTTTCCACTTCTATTTTCTCAGATGGGAAATGAACAAAGAAATTGCTCATAAAATCTAACGCAGCTATTTTAATAGCATCTATTCCTAAACTTGCACCACGTGTACCTGCTCCAATCTCTGATGGTACTTCAATTAACTTAATATTTTTCATAAAATAATTTGTATAATTTATTTGCTGAATCCGCTAATTATTTGAAACCTAAACTTTAAACATTCAACTTCCAACTACTTCCTTCAACACCCTAAACCTAGTAAACATATCTTCACTATACCAGTTTTGTTTCCTTGTTTTCTGTATTACTTCTGCATGTTCTTTCATGCCATAAGCAAAGTTTTTCATATCTTCTTTGCTTTCCCAAATGCTGAATGTTGACTGTTTTATCCAGGGTATTTCACCTACACCATACGATGTTATAAAACCTTTAGCTGATACCATTTTATTGGCAACCGGTGCAACATTTTGCCAAAAATATTTCAATTTATTTAATCTAATTGTTGCCCTGGTAATTACTGCTATTTTTCCTTCATACTCTGATTTTGCAGGTAAGATACCAAAAGGTTTTTTACCATCCCAAGTTCCATGGCTTTCAATGGGTTCCAAAATGTAAGTAATGGTTTGGCATTTAAAAAATTGAAACCAACTATGCATAAAAGAACCTAAAATTGAATGGGTATTTGCAGGAAAAATATCGTTTTTATGACTTGCCATTACAGCCCATTGTTTAAGATCCGGCGTTTTATCGAATGTACCATTTTTACCCGTACCCATTAATTTATAGAAAGAAATATTTTTGTTACGCCAAAGTGGGAAACGATGAATAGCCATTGCAAAAAAGGCAATCGGGATATAACGTGTGGGGTATTTAATTATAGTAAGAGATACCTGCATTTAGGTTTGCAAGGTAGGAGAAATCAGCTCAAATAAAAATTTTGAAGGGGAAATATCATATTCAATTTACTTTTTTAAATATTTTGTTGATATCGGTAATTACACCGATTGCAAGCCATTTATTATTGAAGGGATATTTAACTTCCCTAAAAATATCACCGGAATAAAAATCTTTAGTAAACAATTTTGAGATCCCCGTTTGTATTTGAAATTTAACTACGTTTAAACCTTTAAAACCAAATTGAGAATGAATTATTATGTCGCCAAAAAAACTTGGCTTTTTATCTATGTAGCCGAGTACTTGGGTCTTAATATCAGGCATATTGCTTTGTAGGTTTTTATAAAATATAGTATTTAATCTAGTTGCCATACTTAACGAGAAATTTTCATTGTCTTTAAATATTATAGAGGGTTGAATAAATATTTTATTATAATTCATTTCATGAAAATAATTTACAGCATTACCTCTTTGCACCGTTTCATTCAAATAAAATTTTCCGGTCCCTAAGCCAGCAAAAACTTGGAAATTTGGTTTATTATTTGGTTTCATATTATAAAATCCAATGCTAATCTCTACGCCGCTTTTCTTGTATGATATATAATTTTCTATGGAGTTTGAATCAAACCTTTTAAAAATACTATTTTCTTTTTTGCTGTAATAATCTGCCTTTATAGCCATTTTATTGTTGAAAGCAAAAGCAGTTTGGATATCTATTCCGTTTGAATGTTGTTCTTCTCTGAACCCATTAAATGAAGAGGCTGCTGAAGAATAATTAAAGGCAGCCTGCGCATTGCCCTTTTTTGTGGGTGTTAATAAATTTGCTGTAGCCGGTGAGTAGATGTATTTATTAGCTGTACAAGAGGTATAAAAAATAATGAAGCAACTGAAACCGATGAGCATTTTAAAATATAGCATGTAAACAGGTTTCTTTTAGGACGCATAAAAAGGTATTTACGCTGCCGAGTGTAGATAATTAAAAAATCCTGCTGGAATAGCAGGATTTAAAAATATGTATTTCATTTAAATTAAAATTGCTCCAATTTGCTAAAGAAGAAATCTCCTTCAATGGCTGCATTTTCATCGCTATCACTTCCATGAACTGCGTTTTCTCCAATTGAAGTAGCGTATTTTTTACGGATGGTTCCTTCTTCTGCTTGTGCAGGATTGGTAGCACCTATTAGTTTTCTAAAATCTTCTACTGCGTTTTCTTTTTCTAATATAGCTGCAGTTATAGGGCCACGGCTCATAAACTCTACTAATTCTCCGTAAAAAGGACGCTCACTGTGTACTGCATAAAACTCACCTGCTTTTGCCGGGCTAAGATGCGTCATTTTCATAGCAACAATGCGAAAGCCTGCTGCGTTAATCATGTCTAAAATTCCACCTGTGTTACCAGCTTTGGTAGCATCGGGCTTTATCATTG
>JANPIF010000174.1:0-8323 GCA_031424845.1 Ferruginibacter sp. | reverse complement strand
TTTTTCATTTATACCGAATACTGCTGAAACGGCATTTTATGGTTTAATAAAAGGTGCAGAAGATTATTTAAATGAAATAAAAAAAGAACGCATACTTAGCTGGAACAAAGATTTTGATGAAGCAAAGTTATCTGAAATGATCAACAGAAAAGTGCGGATAGAAAAGATTGCTATAAAAGATGTAAAGCTGAGAACATTTATTACAGAGGATAGCAGCAGGAATGAAATGGTACAGCATGTATACGATATTACTTACGGGACAGTAAAAAAGAACGAAGATACTCTTGTAGTAATTGATGATAGCATTGTACGTGGCACTACTTTAAAAGAAAGTATTATAAGAATGCTTAACAGGCTTAAGCCTAAAAAAATAATTGTAGTTTCATCAGCTCCGCAAATACGTTACCCTGATTGTTATGGTATTGATATGAGCAAAATGGGAGATTTTATTGCATTTAAAGCTGCTGTTACCTTACTTAAAGAACGTGGACAGGAAACTGTTTTAAATGATATTTTCGAGAAATGCAAAGATCTTCAACGCAACAATAAATTGCATACTGAAAACCTTGTGAGACTTGTTTATAAATCTTTTTCACCGGAAGAAATATCAACAAAAATAGCGCAACTTATTACACCAGAAGATGTAAAAATACCTGTTGAAGTAATTTATCAGACAATAGAAACATTACATGAAGCTTGTCCTAATAACAAAGGTGATTGGTATTTTACCGGCAATTACCCAACACCAGGTGGAAACCGTGTTTGTAACAAAGCTTTCATAAATTACATGGAAGGAAAAGATGTAAGAGGATATTAAACGTGAATAGGTAATTATGAATTTACTTTTTATCATTTAGAAGAACATACAACAACTTAAGATTAGATTATACCAAAAAATTGAAAAAAAACCACTAACAAAAAATAAAATTATAAAAATGGAATTATTGAAAAATTTAAACATCCTTATTGTAGAAGATGAAGGTGATATTTGTTTGATTCTAAACCTAATGCTTAAGAAAGATGATATAGAAATTGAGCACGTAAATACACTTGCCAAAGCAGATCAGTTTTTAAAAGAGCAAACACCTCAAGTAGTCATTTTGGATAATCAATTGCCCGATGGATTAGGTATTGATCATATTAAAAAAATAAAAAGTGATTATCCTGCTATAAAAATAATAATGATTACAGGAAATACAGAAGATGCTGATAGAGACATTGCATTACAAAATGGGGCTGATATTTTTCTTGCAAAACCATTTACAAAAGAGCAAATACAATCTTCATTAGCATCTTTATCTGCAAATACATTGGCTTAAAAGATTGGTTCAGTAAAATATTCAAATACAAAAATGCCATCATTTAAAAGATGGCATTTTTGATTTACAAATAACTTGTTTACATTGTATAAATGATTAAAATTATTATTTATGGAAAATTACGAAACACTTTCCCAAGCAATTGAGGCATTGAAACAGCAAGGTTATAAAGAAGACTTTAATTTGAAAGAAAATTGTTTGGAATGCATAGCAGGCAGCAAGGAATTGTTGCCACACGAATTTGAAATTGATAAATCATTTAGGTTCGATGTGGACGAAGATCCTTCTGACCAATCAGTTTTATATGCAATTAGTTCTCCAATGCATAACCTCAAAGGGTTACTGGTTAATGGATACGGCATTTATTCTGAAGATGCAAGTAATGAAATGCTGAAAAAACTTCAATCAAAATATTAATGGTTATTATATTTTTTGATAAATAAATTTCCCCAAATGAATTTTCATATATTTTTACGCTTCATCATTTTATATTAATGGCAACGGTAAAAGAACAAATAGAAAACCTGTTTTATAGAAACAGTTCACAGCAAATTATAAACATAGAAAAACTACCCAAAAGCGGGGGTGATAGAATTTATTTTCGAATAATTACCAATGAACAAAGTTTTGTAGCGGCTTATAATCTTAATGTAAAAGAAAATGAAACTTTTCTTTATTTTTCTGATCACTTTAAAAAAATAAATGCACCTGTGCCTTCTATTTTTATGGTGAACGATGAGCAAACAATTTATATACAAGAAGATTTTGGTGGTGATTGCTTGTTAGATATTTTAGAAGCAAACGGAGAAAATGACCATTCCAAATTGTTGTATCAAAAAAGTTTAAGGGCATTGGCATATTTGCAAATAAAAGGAGATGAAAATTTGCAATATAAAAAATGTATTACCAGCAAAGAGTTTGGTAAGCAGGCTATACTTAGCGACTTGCTATATTTTAAATACTATTTTCTTGATACATTAAAAATACCTTACGATAAAGAAAAACTGGGTGATGATTTTGAAGCATTGAGTTCCTACCTTAACCATGCAGATCATAAATATTTTATGTTTAGAGATTTTCAAAGCAGGAATATAATGATATACAATAACGACCCTTACTTTATAGATTACCAAGGGGGAATGAAAGGTGCATTGCAATATGATGTAGCTTCTTTATTGTGGCAGGCAAAAGCAGATTTGAGTGATGCCTGGAAAAATGAGTTACTTCAGTATTATATTGATTGTGTAGAACATGAATTGGCTGAAAGTGTGGATAGAACAAGGTTTGTTAGCCAATACAATGGTTATGTATTAATACGTTTGTTACAGGTATTAGGCGCTTACGGCTTTAGAGGATTATTTGAAAGGAAATCACATTTCCTTACCAGCATACCGCTTGCATTAAGAAATCTAAATGCTTTTTTATTACACAATAAAATGGGCATTAGTGTTCCTGAATTTGAGAGAATATTATCTCTCATTGTGGAAGATGAAGTTGTAAATAGATTTGAACCAATAAAAGCTACTGAAGAAACTCCCTTGGTTGTAAATATTAAAAGTTTTTCTTTTTTAAAAAGTGGATATCCTAAAAATGTATCTGACAATGGGGGTGGGTTTGTATTTGATTGTAGAGGAATTTTAAACCCCGGGCGTATTGAGGAGCATAAAAAAGAAACCGGCCGAGACAAACCTGTGCAGGATTATTTAAATGATAAAACAAGAATGGAAGAATTTCTTGCAGGTGTTTTTAGTACGGTAGATATTTCTGTGGAGGATTATATAAAAAGAAATTTTGAAGTGCTCGAAGTAAATTTTGGATGTACCGGTGGGCAGCATAGAAGTGTGTATGCAGCAGATGCACTTGCTCGTCATTTAAAAAATAAATACGGAGTAAAAACAGCGGTAAAACATATTGAACAAAATTTTGAGGATTAAAATATGAAAGCAATGATATTAGCCGCAGGGCTAGGCACTAGGTTAAAACCATTTACTGAAAATCATCCCAAAGCATTGTTACCCATTAATGGAAAAACGTTGTTGCAGCGCAATGTGGAATACCTGCGCTCATTCGGCATACATAATATCATTGTGAATGTTCATCATTTTGCCGACCAAATTATTGCTGCCATCAACGAAAATAATGGTTGGGGCTCCAATGTGTTACTGAGCGATGAAACAGCAGATGTGTTAGAAACAGGTGGTGGGCTAAAAAAAGCAGCTTCTTTTTTTGAAAGTGATACAGAACCATTTGTACTGATGAATGCAGATATTTTAACTGATTTGGATATTGCTGCCATGAAAATAAACTTTGATACAAACAATGTTTTGGCAACACTTGCAGTTACTACAAGGCAAACTAGCCGTTATCTTTTATTTGATGAAAATAATATACTGTGTGGCTGGCTTAATGATAAAACCGGTGAACAAAAAGGTAAGGCAGGCATCAAAAAAGCTTTCAGTGGTATTCATATAATTTCTCCAAAAATATTTAATCATATAATAGAAACAGGCAAATTTTCTATGATTGATTTATACCTACGCTTGGCTGTTGAAAGACATAGAATTAATTTTTATGACCACAGCAATGGAAAATTATTGGATGTAGGAAAGCCTGAAAGTGTAGCTATTGCAGAAGAGTTATTCTTACACTAGTATAAACAATGAATGGGTATAGGTGAATGGTCAATTAACAACAATATAGTTTACAAATTATACATTTACTATACAATTGAAATACGATTAAATACCTTCTGGTGGTATTTCAAAGCCTTGCTTTTTCTCTGGTTTTGGTTTTAATCCAAAATTATATTTTAATGCAATTCCTACTCTGCGAGTATCTTGATATTGCCTTCCATTTGCAACAAACTTTGGAACATCTATCGTAAATGTTTGCCTGTTTGTACGAAACATATCATTTACAGAAAGAATAATATTCATCTTCTTTTTTAAGACACTTTTATTGGCAGAAAAATTAAGTGAACCGAAAGGTTTTAACTCAAAGAAATTTTGTACACCATTTAAACGCATAAAACCCTGTAGGGTAAAATTGAGTGTAGGCGTGGCTTTATAATTATGGAACATAAAAACATTCCAGCTTGCTCTGTGGTAAATAAATTTTTCACCGTTATAAATTCCATTATAATTTATAATATTCATTTGCGTACCTGCATAAAAGAAATAATTTTTACCCGGCGGAATTCCACCAACGAGTCTCATATATACTTCTTTGTTTTTTCCTAAATTATCATAAGTACGAAAAAGGGTATCACCTCGGGCATTTGTTAGTGTTGTAAAAATATCTTTAATGTCATTTAACCCAACAGAAAGTACAGGAAACTCATTGGCAGTTACATTAAATTCATAATTATTGGTAATCTGAGGACGAAGATTTGGGTTACCTACATCATAAGTATACTGATCCGCATATCTTGGAAAAGGATTTAATGCTTCGTAAAAAGGTCTGGTAATACTTCTTCTAAAAATTAGGTTACCCGTAAGTTTAAATCCAATTGCTTTTCCTAAACCATGGCGTAAAAAAAGGTATGGAAAAAGATCTGTTCGCTTTATGGTAAATGTATTTAGGGTTGGTATAATTTGGTTCCCTATAATATCAGTATGTTCTAAACGCATGCCTGGTTTAATAGTTAACCCATTAAAAGTTTTAGATGCTTGAAAATAAATGGAAGCAATATTTTCTTTGTATTTAAATGAATTTGTTTGGTAAGTATTTAAAAATCTGCCTGTACTACTATCAGCAAAATACAATGCATTGTTGCTGCTGCGGGCAACATTTATTTTTGTACCGGTTTCAAATGTTATTTTATTTTTTGTTTTAAAAACCGCATCGCTTTTAAACACAACAATATTTTTTTCATTTAGAATAGCACCATCTCCAAAAAAAGTATTTTTAGAAGGGAAAATAGAGATGTTGTCATACACCTGTTTATTGTCGTTTTTAAAATAGGTGTATTCTAAAGAATTTGCCCACTCGCTGCCAAGTGAATCAATTTTATATTTTAAAGAAAGTGTATTCCCTAAAAAATAACCAGGTCCTGTGTTGCTTACCAAAGAAATATTTTTTCCTCTCTGGGTTCCGTTTGCAGCATTTAAAATGTCTATGTCGTTTCTTACATTGCTACGGTTATTATTAATATTGAAACGTACATCGTAAGCAATGTTTAATTTTTTATTTGCCTGGTAATCAAAGCCGCCGCCGCCATTGTTGGTAACTGCAGGAAATTTTGAATAAAATGATTGTATAAATATGATTTGATTTGTAGGACGAACAGAACTAAGAAACTGAAAACTTTTTCTGTTTGTGAAATTGTAAGAAAGATAAGTATTAAACTTTTTCTCACTTTTACTTACATTAAACCCTACACTTTGTGTTGCATAAACTCCTTGAAAATAAGATGCATCTAAACTGCCGTTGGTTCCAAGTTTTACACCTTTCTTTAAAACAATATTTACAATGCCTCCACTGCTGGCAGCGTCATATTTAGCCGATGGATTGCGCAACACTTCAATTTTTGAAATACTACTGGCAGGTAACCCTTTTAACAATGAAGCCACATCTTGTGCACTCATTCTTAACTCTCTTCCGTTCAAATAAATTACTGCAGGTGTTGCACTGTTAAGGTAAACATTTCCATCTTGGTCTACAATGGCACCAGGCGTTTTTTCCAACACTTCCAAAGCATTGGTGCTACTATTTGCAAGTGGTTCAGCATCTACAATGGTTTTATCATCTTCCTGTTTTACCAACGGAGTTCGGCTTACAACTATAACTTCATCCAGCTTTTTAGATTTTGTTTGCGCTATAAAATTTAAAACAGTGTCTCGTTCGCCAGTTACAAAAGATCCAATTATTAAATTGGTATTTACTGAAGTAATTCTAATTAAATAGGGCGTGTTTATTTTTAAAGTAAAGAAAACATCTTTGTTCTTTAATGTTTTTACAAAAAGTATGGATGAATCTGTTGCACGCAATATTTGTGCAGTAGCATTTATAACAGTTTCACTCTTTTCGTTTTGTAAATTTATTCGTAAAGCTATCGATTGGGCTGTACTCCATTTACACAGCATCATTAATATGAATGATGCTAACAATTTATATCTCAAGCATTTGGTTTTAATGTTATTTTTTGGCAATCAGTAAAAATCCATATTATTTTTCATTTAAACAAATATGAGTGATATGTTTTATCATATCACTCATATTAAACTTTGCAAATATGAATTAATCTTTCTTTTCAAATAATTCCTTTTTATCAACCACTTTCACCTGCGTTCCCTTTTTTAAGGTTTTACTTACTATGTCATACGGCCCGGTAATTACTTCTTCGTTCCCTTTTAATCCGCTTGTAATTTCAATATAATTGATATCCTGTATGCCGGTTTTTACAGGTATTTTAGTAACTCTATTATCTGCGCCTTTTACAAATACAACAATTTCAATATCATCTTCACTATTAGTAGAAGCAATCACATTTTCTTCGTCTTTATTTTTCTTTTTATCTGTGCCAATGCTATCATTTTTTTCTCTTGTAGTTACTGCATTTATTGGTACAGTTACCACATTGCGTTGTGTTTTTGTTTGTATATCTGCATTGGCACTCATCCCCGGCCTAAATGGAAAACTACCTTTACCTAAAAGATCAGTATAACTTTCTTTCAAAATTCTAATGTATACTTTATACTGTGTAACATCTGTAGTAGCGGCACTAAGCCCACTAGTAGCAGCACCATTATTGCTGCTGGCTATTTGCGTAACAATCCCTTTAAATTTTCTATCGCTATAAGCATCTACACTTACCAAAGCGCTATCGCCCAATTTAACTTTGGGTACATCGTTTTCTCCTACATCTACTCTAATTTCAATTTTATCCATATCGGCTATGCGAAGCATTTCTGTACCCACATTAAAACTATTACCTGCTACCTTTTCCCCTTTTTTAACATTGAGCAAGCTCACCACACCATCCATAGGTGCTACAATGGCTGTGCGCCCAAGGTCGGTATTTGCTTTTGCTAAATTATCTCTTGCGCTTTGTACACTTGCTCTTGCACTTTGTACACTTGCCTGCCCGCCTCTTATGCCTTGCACAGCGGCATTATAATTTGCTTTGGCTGATTTATAATTTGCATCTGCTACATTAAATTCGTTGGCACTTATAACTTTTTCATCAAACAATCTTTTCTGCATATTGTAAGTTCTTTCTGCCTGCTCTTGTTGTGCTTTTAATGCATCCAATGCAGCCTGAGAATTATTTACCTGTGCTTGTTGCACACTCACCTGCGCCTGGCTTTGCGCTACACCGCTTGCTGCCTGGCTTCGCTGTATGTTGTACACATCTGCATAAATACGGGCTAGCAACTGGCCTTTTTTTACAGTATCCCCTTCAGCTACGGTAAGTTCCGTAATTTCTCCACTAATATCCGGACTC
This sequence comes from Ferruginibacter sp., assembly GCA_031424845.1. Lineage (GTDB taxonomy): Bacteria > Bacteroidota > Bacteroidia > Chitinophagales > Chitinophagaceae > Ferruginibacter. The sequence continues at coordinate 559 of JANPIF010000174.1, read as the reverse complement.
ACTTTAACTTCAATTTCAGGATAAATTTTACCACTTGCATTTACCACTTCAATAATATTACGCTTTTGGGCTTTTTCTGCGGTAACTTTTGTGCCTTCATCTTTTCCAAAAGCGCCGGTTTTAGATAAAATAATAAGCACTACCAATAAAATACCCACGCTTATTAAAATCCATTTTGTTTTTTTATTCATATCATTAAATTGCTAAAATAGTTTACAGAATACCATTAAAGTATCCTTGTGAACTCCGTGATTATTTAAAAATTTTCCTTTTTTGTCAAACTGCCTTTTGCCTAATACAAACTGCTACAACCTCAACCCCATACCTTTATAAAACTCCAGTACTTTCATTTTAAAAACATAATCAAAATTATTTTGAGCATATTCCAGTTTTGCACGCAAGAGGTTGTTTTGTGTAGTAATTAAATCAAATGTACCAAGCATCCCCACATTAAAACGTTTGGTAGCGTAGTTTAAACTAAGTTCATTTACATCTATGGATCTTTTGCTTGCATTAAATTTTTCAAATGCAATAATGGCTGCGTTGTATGCCTGATAAA
>JANPIF010000173.1:0-3230 GCA_031424845.1 Ferruginibacter sp. | reverse complement strand
TTGCTACACCTAACTGCGTACTCCAGATTTCATTTGCATTATGCTCTACCCAACCTGGTTGTGGAAATATTTGTGTAAATTCTTTTTGTGCTGTAGCAATAATGCTCCCTTGCTTATCAAAAATAATAGCTCGGGAACTGGTGGTACCTTGGTCAAGGGCCAAAATGTATTTGGACATAGCAATCGATTATGTTGAATAAATATAAGTTGCAAATGCAAAAACCAACAATTTCTTTTATTATTATATGTTGTTACAATTGCAAACAATGTTAACATAACTGCAATAAAAATATTGATTATTTTTTTACATATGGTTTTAAAATAGTTGCCCATTTAATATACCCTGCAGTATTTAAATGTAAACCATCATAAGTATAATTTTTATTTAGTTTTTTATCTGCATCCAAAAATTGTGAATGAATATTTATCAAGGTGATTTTTTCTGTAGATGAAAGTTTTTTTAATTCTTCATTTACAAAAAGTATATGCTCATCTTTATTAAATTGATTTTTATCAGCAAACGAATTGTTTACAGGCAACAATGTATGAAAGTATATTTTTGTACGGGGTGATGCGTTTTTAATTCTACTGATTATCTTTTTATAATTGTTAATGATTACGCTGTCAGGAATGTTTCGGGCAACATCATTTATACCAATTAATATAAAAATTTTTGCAGGTTTCCCTTCCGTTACTTCATCGAGTCTTTCAAGAACACCAAAACTTATATCTCCTGATATGCCTCTGTTTCTTGCATTATTTAATTGAAGCAATTCATTCCATTCTGTATAATCCATTATACTATTGCCTAAAAAAATAATATCCTTATTAGAATTTGGATAACTGCGAAATTGGGCATGTTTTAAAGCATAATTTCCTGGACGGTAAGTACTGTCCCATTTAGTAGATTGTGAAAATATATTTTGGAAAAATAAAAACATTAATGCGGAGAAAAACATTTTTTTCATAGTTAAATATTTTGTGTGGCTGTGTAAATATTACCAAACCTATCAGTTGCTTTTACTACAATATTTTTACTTGTGGCCGGTATCAATGCTTTAAACATATGGTTGGTAACTTTTGGTTCGGCAAATGACCGTGGCTTTGGTAAATTGGGACCTAACATTGTTTTCAAAGCCTGTGGATCTACTCCTGCAAATTGAAGCAATTCTCCTTTTTCTATTCCATCAATACTGTAAGATGTTTTCCATGCAGGATCGTGGTTCCAAATATTTACCAGTAATAATTTTGTGCCATTTTCAGTATCGGTTAAAAATACTTTTAGTTGATGATCTAGCTCTTTTCCGGTGCTTTTATATTTCCACTGCAAATCTTTTCCCGTTACTTTATACACACCATAACCACCAGGTGTGCCGTCTTCGCATATCGGGCCCGTCCACCAAGCACCACATACAGTGCCATGGTTGTGCTCATAAATATTATTTGTAATTACATTTTTATGGTAGTGTGTATGCCCGCTCATTATATGAACATTTCTATCTTCCAACAAGGCATATAAATCTTCTTTGTTTTTAGTGCCGGAATGAACAGGAATGTGAAGACATAAAATAATCAATCTATCTTTTGGTACAAATGATAAATCCTTTTTTAACCAATCCAATTGTTGCTGCACAATATAACCATCATACTCTCTGTCTCTTCCTAAATAACGCACATTGTCCATTACAATATAATGCGCTTGTCCTCTGTTAAAAGAATAATATGTGGGGCCGTAATTTTTTTGAAATGTATCATCAGATTCTTCTTCAGTTCCGTTATTTACATCCATATCATGATTGCCGAGACATTGAAAAAACGGGATACCCATTTGTTCAACTGCCTTATCATATTCTGCAAAAAGCTGGTGTTCATCCCACACAATATCGCCTACAGTTATACCATGCATTAAGGTGCCTGAGCCTGCTGCAGCTACAAATCTTTGTACATCAGGCACCGATTCGTTCATCATTTTAAAAACGTCTTTGGCATTTTTTACCTGTGGATCTGCCCAGATTATAAATTCGTGCTCATCATCATTTCTGTCCAATGCCTCCAGATCAAAATCCAGTTCAGATTTTTTATCAATTTCATTTAGTTGTCTGTATTGTCTGGCTATATTTTTTTCGTTTTTAAAAGCATAACCTGCAGGTGTTGATACAAAAATTGTTCTTGCCTTTTCATGCGGCTCCAATTCATATTTTCCTTTACTATCTGTAGCAGTAACTGTAAAGCCATCGCTGATAATTACTCCTTTTATTCCTTTCCCTTTTGAAAGAACTTTTCCTTTTAATTTTTTTCCATTTACATCATCAAATGCATTTGAATATTTTGCTGTAAATACTGCGCCTGTAAAAAATAAAAGATTTTGTATAAATTTTCTGCGAAGCATAAATATTTTTTATAAAAATCGAATTAAAACATTTTGAATTATAACAATGTCAGCAAGTGTATCTAAATACAAATTATTGTAAAACCAAATCGTTCAAATTATTTTAATGTCAGCCTGAGCCTGTCGAAGGCGGGTTTATTCTAACACACCGGGTTCGACAAGCTGCTAATGACACACTATTAAAACCTTTCAATTTCAAATTATTACAATGTCAGCCTGAGCCTGTCGAAGGCGGGTTTAAAGAAGCACATCGGCTTCGACAAGCTCAGCCTGACACCCTAATAGATTCGAACTTTTGTCATTTGCAAAGAGCATAATTTTTTTATGAGTGCCTCACCTTGACAGTCTTAAAAAATTGAACTTTTGGATTTTTACAAACCGAATATTTTATATTTTTTTATAAATAGCAAAATCATCCAAAGAAAGTCTTCCATTATTGGAAGTACCTGTGCCTAATTTATTTATTCTGAAACGTACGGGCACTGTAATATTTAATATCCATGTTGCCTGCTTGTTTCCTTTATCTGGCATATCTGTAATGTTGCTGCCAACTGCAATCCAAGTGGTTCCCTGGTTTATAGAATATTCTAATCTGAATGTGCTTCTTGCATCAGTAGAATATTTACCATAAAACACTGTTACTTTAGAAGCACCATCCGGTACATCAAAGTTCATTTGCGTAAAACCGCTCGTGGTAAGATTTTGCTGCATTCTAATGGCCTGCTTACCAGGGATATTGTATTTATCTGCTACCGGAGTATTGCCTAAAATTGCCTGTAACAAAAACCATTCACCTGTAGCGGCAGTTATCAGATTTGTACCACTGTTGTAACTGCTTTTT
>JANPIF010000172.1:0-7932 GCA_031424845.1 Ferruginibacter sp. | reverse complement strand
CTATTTTTATGGGTGCGGTAAGTGCAGTTCAAACTGCTTACCAACTCGTAAGCCCTTTAATACCTAAAAGTACCATTGCGCAAATTGTAAGAGACACGGTGATATTGGAATTTTCTCCTACACTGGTTTGTATTGTATTGGCGGGTGTAGTTGGCAGCAGAATAGCAAGTGAGCTTGGCAATATGAGGGTAAGTGAGCAAATAGATGCGTTAGAAATTATGGGTATCAATACTAAGACATATTTGATCATGCCAAAAATAACAGCTGCATTGGTGATGATTCCTTTGTTGGTTATAATATCTATGGCTTTAGGGATATTAGGTGGTAGGCTTGCAGGTAATGCATCAGGCATTTTATCAAACGATACATTTGACAGAGGATTAATGGAAAACTTTACTGCCTTTAATGTTTGGTTTGCATTAATAAAAGCTTACACATTTGCTTTTATCATTAGTTCAATCCCCGCTTATTATGGTTATTATGTACAAGGTGGCGCTTTAGAAATTGGAAGGTCAAGTACAAAAGCGGTGGTAGTAAGTTGTATAATGATTTTACTGTCAGATTATGCATTGGCTGCTTTGTTACTATAAATAATTACACGGTTTTATTATGATAGAATTTAAAAACTTAAAAAAGTCTTTTGGAGATAAGGTAGTGCTGGATGGTGTAAGCCATACAATGGAAACTGGTAAAACAAATTTAATTATTGGTACTAGTGGAAGTGGTAAAACAGTATTGCAAAAATGCCTTGTGGGTTTATTTGAGCCGGATGAGGGTGAAATTATTTACGATGGAAAAAGCTTTACTGAAATGACTCCAGAAGAGCGTACCATTTTACGAAGAGAGATTGGAATGTTATTTCAAGGTTCTGCATTATTTGATAGTATGACTGTGGAAGAAAACATTAAGTTCCCTCTAAACATGTTTACTAACGATGGTCATTCTAAAAAGATGAAACGTGTAAATGAGGTATTGGATAGAGTGAATTTGAAAGATGCCAATAAAAAATTTCCTTCTGAAATAAGTGGCGGTATGAAGAAAAGAGTAGGTATAGCAAGAGCTATTGTACTCAATCCTAAATATCTTTTTTGCGATGAACCAAACTCCGGTTTAGATCCTGTAACGTCGATGGTGATTGATAAACTTATTAAAGACCTCACCATTGAATATAATATTACCACCATCATAAACACGCATGATATGAACAGTGTTATGGAAATTGGCGACAACATACTTTACATGGTACAAGGCAAAAAAGAATGGACAGGTAATAGTAAGGACATTATTTTTTCTGATAACAAGCAATTGAATGAATTTATATTTGCTTCAGAATTTTTACAGGATGCTAAGAGTATGCGCATGATGGATGCTAATAACAAGCAACAAGAACAGAAATAAATATTCACAGGCAGATATTAATTTTCTAAACAAGTTTAAGTATGATAATTTATCTTCAGTTTTAAGATTAGATTATTATCTTGAAAATTAATTAAATGTATTTCTGCTAATATGGTAGATAGATATTAAATGTTGCACCTTTTCCTAATTCACCTACTGCAGAAATAAATTTCCTATATTTTTGTTCAAAAGGAACATAAGTTGACCATGAATTTTAAACAAAATCATCCAATTAAATAATAAAAAAAGCTAGTTCATCTTAACATGAACTAGCTTTTTTCTATTTTAAATTTTATTTATTTCATTATGGCTTAACCACTTTCTTAAAAATCATTATATAACCACAAAGACTTTTTTTCTTTTTATTAACCTGTACAGGTTTTATAACATGATATTCTGTAAAGCGTGGAATGTAATCGTAATTGATTATGTTTCCATCTACATCCCCCCACATTTTTTTCTGGTAAACTACTTCTTTCTCATTCCAGTCATACATTCTTACTTCGTACAATTTTGAAGAGATGTCGCCAATAAAAATAACTCTGTACCAGGTCCCTTCTCTTAAAGGAAGTACAACTGGGATTTCGTATTCACTTTCCATTGGCATGCTCGCTTCTTTTGCAACGATAAAGCCTTGCTTTTCAAATTCTTTCTTAAGGCTATCTACTTGTTGAAGGATTGCCAAGTTATCGCAAGAATTTACTTGCTTAACAAGTGGCTGTGCAAATAGATTTACACTGCATGTAGTGAAAATAATAAAGGTAAATAATCGTAAAAGATTCTTCATTGGATAAATGCTTTCTTAAGGATAAAGGATATGCCGAATAATATACTCTCTATATTAATTCTAAACGGTAAATTATACTACTTATTGTGTATGGTAAGTAGCCTTTTACAGAATTGTTTGTAGTCGATATACTACATCACAAATTCTTGACAAAAACGGAAGCATTTGCTTGCTGCAAACAAGTGATTGTGAGGTCATTAATACAAACATGTGGCGGAAGTGTGCAACAAAAATATATTGTATCAGCTATATCAATTGCTGTTAAGGGAATGTAATTTTTGTAAGCCGCAGCAGCTTTCTCTTCATTTCCCTTAAACCGAACCAATGAAAAGTCAGTTTCTACCGCCCCTGGATTTATGGAAGTTACTTTTACTCCATGTTTTAAAAGATCTATTCTCATCGCCTTAGAAATAGCATCTACCGCAAATTTACTGGCACAATATCCGTTGCCATTTTCATATACTTCTTTGCCTGCAATGGAGCCAATGTTTACAATATGGCCTTTGCTATTTTTAATATGGGGCATTAGGGCTCTACTCATGTATAAAAGACCATTTACATTGGTATTCATCATAATTTCCCAGTCTGTAATATCGGCTTCATCAAAAGGCTCTCTTCCCAAAGCCAGCCCGGCATTGTTTATTAAAATATCAATATTTATATCTTTTGGCAAATGTTCAATGGCATTAAACACAGCCTCTTTTTGTTGCACATCAAAACATAAAGTGGTTATTTCCACTGAAAATTTATTCTCTAATTCTGTTTTTACTTCTTGCAAGAGGCCTTCTCGTCTTCCTGTAATAATTAGATTGTAATTATTGGCAGCAAATTTTTCTGCACACGCTTTGCCAATACCAGATGTAGCCCCTGTAATAAAAACTGTTTTCATCATGTGTTTTTAAAGTTTATAAACTGATACAAAGAAATGATTTTTTAAAAGAATGTATACAGAAAAAATACTCTTTAAAATTTTCACATTACATTATTATTATAAAAATTATCTTCAACTATATTATGAAAATGATTGAAACAAAAAATTATAAGATATCTATACTAGCAGTAATATTATTTTTATTTAGCGGGATAGTGAACGCCCAATGGTATGATCCTGAAAAAGTAAATAAGAAAGCAATTGTATTTTATGAAACCGCTTACCAAGAGGCTACAGAAGGAAAATATCTTGCATCTGTAGCACACCTTGAAGATGCGTTAAAGGCAGATCCTAAATATTTAGATGTATATCTTTCCCGTGCCGGCATTTATGCAAATATGAAAAATTATACAGCTTCTGTTACAGATTTTGAAACAGCTTTTTTGAAAGATTCCGTTTATTCAAATACATTTTTGCTTCCTTATTCTATTTCACTGGCAGGTATGGGGAATTTTGAAAAAGCGTTGGAAAAAGTGAACCAGTTTTTAGCCACTCCAAAACTAAACCAGCAAAGCATAAAGGCTGGAAATTATAGAAAAAATTCTTACGAGTTTGCTTTACAATATTTAAAATCGCAAGGGGCAAATAACTATATTTTTAAACCACTAAATATGGGCGACAGTATAAATAGTGGTGCGTTGGAATATCTTCCATCTCTTACAGTAGATGGTAATAAAATGATTTTTAACAGGCGTATTAACGGCGATGAAGATTTTTATGAAAGTGATAAAAAAAATGGGCAATGGCAACGGGCAAAGCCAATAGCAGGAAAGCTAAATACCAACTTTAATGAAGGTGCTCAAAACATTTCGCAAGATGGTGAATGGCTCATTTTTACAGGCTGTAATTATCCTGAGGGCTTCGGAAGTTGCGACTTGTATATTTCCTATAAAAATAAAAATGGAGAGTGGAGCGAAGCTGAAAATATTGGTAGGAATATAAATACAGACGCATGGGAAACTGCACCCTCTTTATCGCCAGATAAAAGAGATTTATATTTTTCAAGTACAAGAGCAGGAGGACTTGGTGGGTCTGATATTTGGGTAAGCCATAGGTCTGCAACAGGGCAATGGCAAAAGCCTAAAAACCTTGGTAGCACTATAAATACAAGTGGTGATGATGGTTGCCCATTTATACATGCGGATAACCAAACCTTGTATTTTAACAGCAATGGGCAGCTAGGTTATGGCATGAACGATTTATTTGTAAGTAGAAAAAACGAACAGGGCGAGTGGCAAAAACCAACTAACCTGGGTTTCCCTATAAATACCATTGATGATGAAGGATCTTTAATAGTAGCAGCAGATGGGAAGACTGCTTTTTATGCAAGTGATAAAGGAGATTTTAAAAACGGATTGGACTTGTATAGTTTTGAACTGAGAGATGATATAAGGGCTCAAAAAACATTTTGGGTAAAAGGTAAAATTTATGATAAAAAAACCAATGCGGGTTTGCCATCATCGGTTGAATTAACTACCATAGATTCTGGCTATGTACTATCAAAATTACAAACAGATGAAGAGGGGAATTATCTTACCACATTGCCCGAAGGAAAAAATTATGCATTTACCGTAAATAGAAAAGGATACCTTTTTTTCTCTGAAAATTTTACCATGCAGGGAAATGTTTCCGATTCGCCAATGGTAATTAATATTGGGTTACAACCTTTGGAAAAAGGCGCTTCCATTATTTTAAAAAATATTTTTTTCGAATCTAAAAGCGCCGCTTTACAAACTATCTCTTTTATTGAATTAGATAAAGTTGCCTCTTTAATGAAAGAAAACCCAACTTTAAATATTCAAATAAGTGGGTATACAGATAATGTCGGTAAACCGGCAGATAATCTACTACTAAGTGTAAATAGGGCAAAGGCAGTAATAGTGTATTTGCAAAAAAATGGCATAGATTCAAAAAGATTATTGGGTAAAGGTTTTGGCGAAAATAAACCCATTTCATCCAACACAACTGATATCGGCAAAGCCCAAAATAGAAGAACAGAGTTGATGATTATTTCAAATTGATTGTATAATATTGTTCATTCGTATTTATGAACAAAGATCTACTTTTCCAAATAGCACTTACCCTTGTTTCCAATATTGGAGACGTACGGGCAAAAGCATTGGTAGAAAATTTCGGGGATGCAGAAAGTATTTTTAAAGCCCCTAAAAAGCAACTTGAAGCAATTGATGGAATTGGAACCATTGCAGCAAATTCTATAAAAGAATTCTCCGATTTTAAAATATGTGAAGATGAAATTCATTTTATAGAAAAAAATAAAATATCCCCACTTTTTATTACCGATGACAATTATCCGCAACGGTTACTCAACTGCTACGACAGCCCTACATTACTTTATTACAAAGGCAATGCAGATCTTAATACAACCAAAATAATTTCTATTGTAGGTACACGCAACAATTCTGAATATGGAAAAATGATTTGCGAAAAATTGTTAGAAGATATTGCTGAACTTAATGTGTTGGTAATGAGTGGTCTTGCATTTGGAATAGATTCAATTGCACACAAGGCATCTCTAAAAAATAAATTGAAAACAGTTGGAGTTGTAGCGCATGGGCTCGATAAAATTTACCCGGCTCAAAATAAATTACTGGCTAAAGAAATGCTTTCGCAAGGTGGCTTGCTTACAGATTTTATGACCGGCACCAACCCTGACCGTCAAAATTTTCCAAGGAGAAATAGAATAGTTGCAGGTATATGCGATGCGTTAATTGTGATAGAAAGCAGCAAAAAAGGTGGCTCATTGATTACGGCAGAGCTTGCCAATAGTTACAATAAAGATGTATTCGCTATACCGGGCAGAGTAAACGATTTAAGAAGCGAAGGCTGTAATTATCTTATTAAAAATAATAAATCGTTACTTATTACTTGTGCAGATGATTTGCTGCATATTATGAACTGGAAAGACGAACCTAAAAAAGTAAAAAAGCAGCGTGAACTTTTTATTGAACTTACAGCAGATGAAAAAATAATTACCGATATTTTAGCGCAACAGGAAAATATACAAATAGACCAGTTATATTTTAAAAGTGGCTTAAGCAGTAGTGCCGTAGCCAATGCATTATTGATGTTGGAAATGCAAGGTGTGGTAACAATGATGCCGGGTAAAGTTTTTAAATTATCGTGAGGAGACCACGGACAACAAACCACTGACAACAGTAGTATTTGTTCAGTGGGCGAGCATAATTATCCGGTCATCTATTGTCTGTGGTCCGTGGTCTGTTGTCTGTGGTCCGTCTTCCTTCCTACACCGCCCATTTTTTCTAAATATAATTTTCTCTATCTTTGCCTATGGCAATAAAAAAATCTCCCGCAACAGATATTTCAAGTAAATTTTTTGGCGAAGGACTCACTTTTGATGATGTACTTCTTGTACCAGCCTACTCACAAATACTCCCAAGAGATGTGAACATAAAAACAATGCTCACAAAGAAAATTACACTCAATGTGCCAATGCTCAGCGCAGCAATGGATACGGTTACAGAAGCCAACCTTGCAATAGCACTTGCTAGAGAAGGAGGCTTGGGAATACTACATAAAAATATGGGAATAGAGCAGCAGGCAGAGCAGGTAAGAAAAGTAAAAAGAAGTGAAAATGGATTGATACTCGACCCTGTAACTTTATTGCCCGATGCCACTATCGGCGAAGCTTTACTCTTAATGCGTGAAAATAAAATTGGTGGAATTCCTATTGTAGATGCACAACATAAATTGGTTGGTATATTAACCAATAGAGATCTTCGTTTTGATATAGATAAAAAACTAAAAGTAAGCGAGGTAATGACAAAAGATAACCTCATTACTGCACCTGAAGGCACCGATTTAAAAAAAGCCGAACTCATTTTCAGGAAAAATAAAATTGAAAAATTACCGGTAGTAAACAAACAGGGAAAATTAATTGGATTGGTAACATTTGGCGATATTTTAAAACTGAAAAGCCACCCAAATGCTATAAAAGATTCCTTCGGAAGATTATTGGTTGGTGCCGGTGTTGGTATTACTTCAGATACCATGCAACGAGTAGAAGCATTAAATAAAGAAGGAGTCGATGTAATTTGTTTAGACAGTGCACATGGTCATACAAAGGGGGTAATTGATATGTTGAAAGCCATCAAAAAAAAGTATAAAAATTTAGATGTTATTGCAGGTAATATTGCTACAGCAGCAGGTGCAAAAGCTTTGGCAGATGCTGGGGCAGATGCAGTGAAAGTAGGTATTGGTCCTGGCTCTATTTGTACCACACGAGATGTTGCAGGTTCAGGTGTACCACAAATAACTGCTGTAATGGAGGCAGCATCTGCATTAAAAAATTAAAATATTGGTATTATAAGCGATGGTGGTATTCGTTACACCGGCGATATGGTTAAAGCCATTGCTGCAGGTGCTACTTGTGTAATGATGGGCAATGTTTTTGCAGGTACAGAAGAAAGCCCTGGCGAAACAATTATTTATGAAGGCAGAAAATTTAAACAATATAGAGGTATGGGTTCGCTTGGTGCAATGGCGCAGGGTAGCAGCGATCGTTATTTTCAAGATGTGGAAGATGATATAAAAAAGTTTGTACCCGAAGGCATTGAAGGACGAGTAGCTTTTAAAGGAAATTTGCACGAAGTGGTGCATCAATATACCGGTGGGTTAAAAGCAGGAATGGGTTATTGTGGAGCTGCCGATATAAGTGCTTTGCAGGCAAATGGAAAGTTTGTAAAAATAACCAATGCAGGCATGAAAGAAAGCCATGCCCACGACATTGCTATTACAAAAGAAGCACCGAATTATAGTAGATAGCACATAGTCTTTG
>JANPIF010000171.1:0-27350 GCA_031424845.1 Ferruginibacter sp. | reverse complement strand
CTTTTGCAAAAAGAGGTTTAGGTTTTTCAGCGCAATCAGGGTCAAATGCAGTAAATGACGAAGTTGAAGCATACAATGTGCCGTTAACTTGTGACCCTAATCAAAAAAATATAAGAACTGTAAAGTCGGGACCAACTTTGTTACAAAATGGTAACAACATAACTTATAACATTACTGTATCCAATAAATATGCTACAGCAGCCAATCCGGTAATATTAAGAGATACTCTACCTGCAGGTACAAACTTTATTTCTGCTAACCCAGCACCGACAACCGTAAACGGTAATAAATTAGAGTGGACATTTAATTTAAATGGTAACGAAACAAAAACATTTAATTTAACCGTATCAATAAATAGTCCAAGTGCATCTACGAACTTGTTTAGTGATGATCATGAAGATGGCACAGGTGGTTGGACTGCAACTACTACGGGCTCAGGCTTGGGTCCATGGACTTTAATGACCAATGCAAGTGAAGCTAATAGTGGAAATAAATATTGGTTTACAGAGAATATCGATCTAGGTGGACAAGAATCATTCTTAACTCAAAATACTCCGGTTGCAATTCCTGCCGGTGCAAGCTTAATATTTATTCATAAGTATGCCACCGAAGCTGCATATGATGGAGGTGTAATAGAAATCTCTACAGATAATGGATTAACATGGACATACCTACCCGCAAATAAATTTACAAAAGGGGGTTATAATGGCATTATTCCAACCGCTAATACCCCACAAATTGGTCCAGCAAATCTAGCAGCATTTACAGGTGCCTCACCCGGGTATATTACCTCTATCGCATTGCTAGATAATTATGCCGGCATGAGTATAAGAATAAGATTTAGAATGGTAAGCGATGCTACCGGTGGTTCTGTTTTTGGTTGGTCGTTAGATGATGTTTTAATGTTATCTAATATTGTAGAGATCAAAAACAAAGCTACAGCATTTGCAATACCTGGTGAACCAGTTTATGATACAGAAGGAACAAATTCTCAATCTATAACCAGTGGTTTTGTAACTCAAACTGTAGTGTTACCATTGGGTTTAAGTAATTTGAAGGCAAGTGTGGTTAACAGTAATGTGTTGTTATCTTTTAGCAATGAAAATGATGCTAATGCTGTAAAATATTTTATTGAAAGAAAAAGTAGCAGCGAAAATGTATTTACAGATATGGGCTCAGTAAATGCAAAACAACTTATAGGTAAGCAGGATTATACTTATACTGATACTAAAGTAAATACAGGCAATCAATATACATACAGGGTTAGGGTTGAAAATAGTAACGGTCAAATACTATATACCAATCTTGCATTTGTGAGGTTTAATTTAAAAGAGTTTAATGTTTATACTTATCCTAATCCTGCAAAAGATAATGTAACCATTAACATTAAGAACCCTACAGGCAATAAAGTGAGTTATAAATTGTTCGATTTGCTTGGCAAAAATATAGGAACCTATTATGCTGGTAATGCAAAAGACATCAATGTATTTATGCCTTTAAATGGCATTGCGCCGGGGTTATACTTTATTGAAGTATATAGCGGAGAAAATGTTGTAACAACAAAATTGATTATTACAAATTAAATCAATCAATCAATTCTAATAAAATAGCCGTGCTTTATGTGCGGCTTTTTTTTGCTAGCGTAAACCGATATATAAAATTTCTTTTTAAAAAAGTTGTAATAATTTAGCCGCATGATTCCATACAATCAAAAAAACCCGTTTAGGTATATATTTAGAATTCATAAAGGAGATACTTTTCTTAAGTTATTGCCTTTTTTAATAGCATATTGTATTTATGCAGGTCTAGTAGCGTATGTAGAACTAGAATACCGAAAAACTGCCGAGCAAAGTCTTCTAAAAGATATAGAGGTGATGCATGGGCTGCTTGGTTTTGCTATCTCAATTTTATTGGTATTTCGTACAAACAGTGCGTATGATAAATGGTGGGAAGGTAGAAAATTATGGGGGAATTTAATAAATAACAGCAGAAATCTTTCAATGAAATTGAATGCGATATTGCCTGGGCATGAAGAAGAAGACAGAGCATTTTTTCGTAAAACTATTCCTGCGTATGCCTTAGCATTGCATGATCATTTAAAAGCGGAAAGTACTGCGTACTCTCTTTTTAAACAAGACATACATACACCAAGCTCGGTACAGATAGATGAAAATAAACACGTTCCAAATCAAATAAGCACGTTAATTTATATGAGAATTTTGAATTTATTAAATGATAAAAAAATAACCGGAGAGCAGCTCATATTTTTAAACAATGAGTTACAATCGTTCACTGATATTTGTGGGGCTTGCGAGCGTATAAAAAACACTCCTATACCTTTTTCATACAGTACTTTTATAAAAAAATTCATTTTTATTTATCTTATAACTTTACCTTTTGGGTATGTGTTTAACCTTGGTTATTTAATTATACCGGTGGTGGCATTTGTATTTTATGTGCTGGTGAGTTTGGAATTGATAGCTGAGGAAATTGAAGATCCCTTTGGAGAAGATGAGAATGATTTACCTACAGATTTGATGGCCAAAAATATAAAGAAAAATATAGAGGAGATAATGTAATACAGCATAGTATTTGTTTAGAAAGTGTATAAATTATTTAAAAATGAATTACAATAAATTGACCCCTGAAGAAGAATATGTAATACTAAAAAAAGGTACTGAAAGGCCTTTTACTGGAGAATACACTAATAATAAAATTGAAGGGACATACCTGTGTAAAAGGTGCGATACACCACTGTACATTTCAAAAGATAAATTTGATAGCCATTGTGGGTGGCCAAGCTTTGATGATGAAGTTGAAGGTGCGGTAAAGAAACTGCCCGATGCAGATGGAAGCAGGGTTGAAATTGTATGTAATAATTGTGATGCGCATCTTGGTCACGTTTTTATAGGTGAGCAATTCACCCAAAAAAATACAAGGCATTGTGTAAACTCCATCTCTCTAAAATTTGTACCTACAAGTGTTTAATCTTATTGATGATCATAAATAGAAAAAGGTTCGCTTAAATTGTAGCGAACCTTTTCTATATTATAAAATTTATTGAATTTGCAATTGAGATACATTGTAAACAACAATTTCGGGCTTTCCTTTAAACAAAATGACTTTGCCCCGCACACATATATTTTTATCTTTCAATTGTTGCTCAGGTGCATACCCCATTTTAATTCGCACATCTCCCGGTATCATTATAGTTAGTGGACTTGCAGGAAATGCAGCACCCATGTTTAAAAGAGTAGGACAGCCTGCAGATGTTTCAAAAAAACGACCGCCAAAAATTTTGCCGCAAACCGTGAGACTATCGCCCACTTTTTTAGAAGCCTCTTCAGGTGAAAAACTTTGAGCAGAGCTTACAATCCAAATTAGGGTAAAATAACTAAGGGTAATAAATTTTTTCATAGAGTATATTGAAATATAAATTTATGAAAAAAATAGCTTAATATTTTTATTTAGTACCTATAAGTTTTGTAATCTATTGTTTTATTTCAAAGGCATTTCCTGGTAAAAGACGGAGTACCAAATACCATTTCTTTTTACATAAGTTGAGGAGGCTGCTATTTCTGGTATCCACTTATCACCATCTGCCCCAGTTACATCTTGCATCGCATGGTAGTATATGATAGCCACATTATCTGCAATGGGTTTTACATTAATATTTGAAAGATGATAATCTGTAAAAGTAGATTTTCTTAGGAGATTGATTGCATCTGTAGGCTGCATGTTCCCACTTACAAAATATCCTATATAGTCATCAGCCATAATTTCTCTTAGCTTATCATATTGTTTGGTTTTAGAATATTCCCAAACACTTATTTCTCGGGCAATGATGACTTTACCTTCTTCTTGACTCATTTGAGGGAGATCTTGTTTTTTTACAGTTGTTTTAGTCGACTGCCTGCATTGAGACATTGACGCCACAACTACAAATGAAAGGAGAATAGTTTTAAACATAGACATAAAATGTATTTTAATGAATAATTAAGTATTACTATACAATTATGCTACCAAAAAATAAATGAAAAACAAACAAAAAGTTATCCCTATAATGTGCATTTCTTAAGTGGAAAACTAATTTTTTTGGCTGCATCCTTTACCCATGTTGCATCTTATCATCTTGTAAACATCCTGTGAAAAACTAATAGAAATTTTTGTATAAAATGATTAGTAATATTGTTTTCAGAGAGTAGAAAAACAGCATAATTGGACATATCGTAACCTACCAATATAACTGAATACTTTTTGCAAAAAACCAAAACATTTCAAAAAAACATAGGATGAACATTGAACCGCTTTTAGCTGATAATAAAGACCGCTTCGTACTTTTCCCGATAAAGCATCAAGATATATGGCAAATGTACAAGCAGGCTGAAGCAAGTTTTTGGACCGCTGAAGAATTAGACCTTACAACTGATGTGCAGGATTGGGCAAATAAATTGACCGAAGACGAACGTTTTTTCATAAAACATGTGTTGGCTTTTTTTGCGGCAAGCGATGGAATTGTAAATGAAAACCTTGCAGTAAATTTTTTAAAAGAAGTACAATATCCTGAAGCTAGATGCATGTATGGTTTTCAGGTAATGATAGAAAATATACATAGTGAAGCTTACTCACTTCTTATTGATACTTACATAAAAGATGCTGTAGAAAAAGACAGATTACTTAGAGCAATAGATACCATAGAATGTGTGCAGAAAAAAGCAGAATGGGCTTTACGTTGGATTGATAAAGGAACGTTTGCAGAAAGATTGATTGCATTTGCAGCCGTAGAAGGAATTTTCTTCTCCGGTTCTTTCTGTTCAATTTTTTGGTTAAAGAAAAGAGGCTTAATGCCGGGCCTTGCTTTCGCAAATGAATTGATTAGCCGAGATGAGGGTTTGCATTGCGATTTTGCTTGTATGTTATACACTCAGCATTTACAAAATCAATTACCAAAAGAAACAGTTACTCAAATTATAAGAGACGCTGTCGAAATTGAAAAAGAATTTGTAACAGACGCATTGCCAGTTGGACTTATAGGAATGAATTCAAAATTAATGTGTGACTATATCGAGTTTGTTGCAGACCGTTTATTGGTAGCATTAGGTTGCAGTAAAATATACAACAATGTAAATCCATTCGATTTTATGGAATTAATATCGCTGCAAGGCAAAACAAATTTCTTCGAAAAACGTGTAGGAGAATATCAAAAATCTGGCGTGAAAGAAAATGCTTCTAAGGCATTCAGTATGGACGAAGATTTTTAGAGAAATAGAATTTAGAATATACAAGAATTACTACTAACCACTCAATCATAGAACATGCAGGTAATTAAAAGAAATGGCAAAAAAGAAGCCGTACATTTCGACAAAATCACATCCCGGGTAATGAAACTTAGTTATGGTCTTCAACTTAAAAGTGAAGATATTATTGAGATTTCAAAAAAAGTAGTAGCCGGTATTTTTAACAATGTTACCACTACAGAACTGGATAATCTTGCAGCAGAAACAGCTGCATCTTTTACAACAAAACATCCTGATTTTGCTTTACTGGCAGCAAGGATAGCCGTAAGTAACTTACACAAAAACACGAAAAAATTATTCAGCGAGACTGCTGAATTAATGTATAATTATATTGATACAAAAACCAATGCACCTGCTCCTTTATTGGCAGATGATATTTATGAAATAATAAAAGAGAATGCGGATGTATTGGATGCTGCTATCATTTATGAAAGAGATTATCATTTTGATTTCTTTGGTTTTAAAACCCTGGAAAAATCTTACTTATTAAAAGTAAATGGAAAAATAGTAGAACGTCCACAGCACATGTTTATGCGTGTAGCATTGGGCATACACAAAACTGATGTAGATGCAGCTATTGAAACTTATAATTTGATGAGTGAAAAATGGTTCATTCATGCTACACCAACATTGTTTAACAGTGGTACACCAAAACCACAAATGAGTAGTTGCTTTTTGCTAAGCATGAAAGATGATAGCATCAATGGTATTTACGATACATTAAAAGATTGTGCATTAATTTCTCAAAGCGCAGGGGGTATTGGGTTAAATGTTCACAACATTAGAAGCACCGGTAGTTACATAAAAGGAACTAACGGCACCAGCAATGGTATTATACCAATGCTTCGTGTTTTTAATGATACTGCTCGTTATGTAGACCAAGGTGGTGGAAAAAGAAAAGGTGCATTTTCTGTTTATTTAGAGCCATGGCATGCAGATGTTTTTGAATTTTTAGAATTAAGAAAAAACCACGGTAAAGAAGAAATGCGTGCTAGAGATTTATTTTTAGCATTGTGGATTCCGGATTTATTTATGAAGCGTGTAGAAGCAGATGGAGAGTGGAGTCTGTTTTGCCCGAATGAAGCAAAGAATTTACACACTACCCATGGTGCGGAGTTTGAAGCATTGTACACACAATATGAACTGGACGGAAAGGCAAAGAAAACAATACAAGCAAGAGAATTGTGGAATGCAGTATTAGAGTCGCAAATAGAAACAGGTACACCATACGTATTGTATAAAGATGCCGCCAATACAAAGAGTAACCAGCAAAACTTAGGTACTATTCGTTGCAGCAACTTGTGTACAGAGATTATTGAATACAGTGATGAAAACGAAACAGCGGTTTGTAATTTGGCTTCGCTTTCTTTACCAAGATTTGTAGAAGGAAAGAAGTTTAATTTTGAAAAATTAGTGGAGGTTACTAAAATTGTAACCCGCAATTTGAATAAGGTGATTGATGGTAATTACTACCCGATACCTGAAACAAAAAGAAGCAACGAGCGTCATCGTCCAATTGGCTTAGGAGTACAAGGTTTGGCAGATGTATTTATGATGATGGGTTTGCCTTTTGAAAGTGAAATGGCAAAACTATTAAACGTAAATATTTTTGAAACAATATATTTTGCAGCCATGACGGCAAGTTGTGAGTTGGCAAAAAAAGATGGGGCTTACCAAACATTTAAAGGATCACCATTAAGCGAAGGTAAATTTCAATTTGATTTGTGGAATGTAGCTCCATCTGACCGCTACGATTGGGCTGCATTGCGTGCAGAAGTAATGGAACACGGTGTAAGAAACTCTTTATTGCTTGCTCCAATGCCTACAGCTTCTACATCACAAATATTAGGCAACAACGAATGTTTTGAACCATACACTTCTAATATTTATAACCGTCGAGTATTAAGCGGAGAGTTTGCGGTAGTAAACAAACATTTATTAAAAGACCTTGGTGCTTTAAACTTGTGGAACGATAACATGAAACAACGCATTATTGCTGCCAACGGTTCAGTACAAAATATAGAAGAAATACCGGCTGACTTAAAAGAAATTTACAAAACGGTATGGGAAATAAAGCAAAAAACGGTGATAGATATGAGTGCGGATAGAGGTGCATACATTTGCCAATCGCAATCATTAAACCTATTTGTAGAGCAACCAAACTTTGGTAAACTTTCTTCTATGCATTTTTACACATGGAAAAAAGGTTTGAAAACAGGTATGTATTACTTGCGTACAAAAGCTGCGGCAGATGCTATTAAATTTACAGTAGATGCTTCTGTGTTGAACCAAACAAAAGATGAACAACAGGCTGCTATTTCATGTTCTTTGGATAATCCGGAAGCATGTGAAGCATGCGTATCTTAAAAATATAATTGTTAAATAAAAAAAAAACCAAAGCTGATCACTTTGGTTTTTTTTGTAATTAAATGATAAGCTTTCAATTTTCTTAGCGCATATTTTCAAATAAATTTTTTATTAATTTTAATAAAACAACAATCATGAAACAAAACAACTTATTTATTTTTTCAAATGGTAGAGTAGCGTCCATAAACAAAAAAGATGGTACTATAAAATGGGAAGTAAAATTGAAACAGTATGTAAAAAACATAATGGGATCTGCAGTAGGGCAAATAAGTTTGGAGGGAGATAAACTTTATATAGGAGTTAGTGGTATGTTGGTATGTCTCTCTGCAAAAGATGGAGCTTTTGTTTGGGCAAATGAACTAAAAGGCTGGGGTTATAGTTTTGTAAGTATGGCTAATGTGGGTAACGATGCCGGCACAGCTTTACAATCTGCAACAGCAAGCGTAGCAGCATCGGCGGCTACAGCTGCAGCTACTACCGCCGCCATGTAATTTTTTCAAATAATTAAAAAATTAATATATTATTACCCATTCAGTTATGGTATAGCAGAAGAATTTATGAAGAAAAAATGGTCGATTGCTCCTGTAAAAAGGAGCAATTTTTGTAGAAGAAATTATTGATACTTTTGCAATCAATCCACCTTAAACCTAACACGATGAAAAAATTTCTACTAATAATATCTTCTACTATATTGATCTTTTCTTGTAATGAAAAATCGAAAGTTACAACTACCAAGTACACCGATGTGGGTATAAAAGACAGCATTATACCAGCCCTAACCGTTGTTACAGATACCGTAAAAATTGATTCTGTTAAACTGGCTATTCAAAAAAATGACAGCATTTTACCAGGCATTGCTGTCGGTGGAATATTAATTGGAGAATCATCAACATCACTGATTGAAAAAAAGGGAATGCCAGATTCTTCTGACGCTAGCATGAATAAAGTGTATCATGAATGGTTAACAAAACCTACCATGAAAGAAGCTGATACCATTGCTAACAGCTTTAAAACATTTTCTGTAATAGGTGGCAATGGTACAAAAGATACAGCAAGCCATATAAAACGAATTAGAGTTACATCGCCCATATATAAAACTGCAATGCAAGTAAAAGTTGGGAGTACATTGGCATACTTAAAATTGCAATACCCTACTCTAAAAAAACCTGTTGCAAAGGCTGAAATAAAAAATGGCGAGGAGTGGCAACTTTATGATGAAAGTGCAGAAGGAATAGCTTTTGAAATAATAAACGATAAATGTGTAGCCATAATAATACATGAAAAAAATAAAAAATATTTTAATACAACATTTTAAATTTTGGAAGAAACGATTATAAAAGATGGCAATACTTTATCCTTAAACGATATTGAAAAAGACTGCTGGAAACGACTTATGAACGGATCGCTACGAAGCAATGATCCATTGCATAATCCTGCTGTAGCAAATCTAAAGGATGACTTACCAGTAATTCGAACAGTAGTTTTAAGAAAAGTAATAGTAGAAGAAAGAAAACTGTTTTTTCATACAGATATAAGAAGTTGTAAGTGGAATGATCTTCAAAAAAATGCAAATACAAGTTGGCTTTTTTATGATATTGCCGGTAGACTTCAAATAAGAGCGGCCGGTAAAAGCACCTTACACCACAACGATGAAATAAGCAATGCAGCTTGGCAAAATACACCCGCAGCAAGCAGAAAAACTTATATGGGCGAAATTGGTCCATCACAAAAAAGTGAAATGCCCTCTAGCGGCTTACCCGAGGCATTTTTAAAAGCCAATCCAACATTTGAAGAAAGCGAAACCGGAAGAAAAAATTTTGGCGTAGTTTGTTCAGAAATAAACTGGTTCGAATGGCTTTGGTTAAACAGCAACGGACATAAAAAAGCAGCTTTTAATTATACACTCAACAGTTTTGATGCAAGCTGGATAATTCCTTAGGTAAATAAAAAGCAAAGTAATATTGTAAAATAAAATGATAATAACTTTACGGTGATAATTATTTATTGATCACCTAATTTTCATAATCATGAAATACTTATTTATCATGCTGTTTTTTTGTTCCTGCTACAATACTTATTATGTTGTGCGTCATGCAGAGAAAGTACTTACTCCACCTAATGCTTACGATCCTCCCCTTACAGATGCAGGCCAACAACGCTCTAATGATTTAAACACTTATTTTGGTAAGAAAAAGCCTGACAGTATTTTTGTAAGTACTTTTTTGCGTACCCAACAAACGGCCGCTCCCACTGCTACAGCTGCAGGAGTAACTCCTATAGTAATTAATCAAACGGATACCAATGCAGTAAACGCTTTAATAACGAGGCTTTACAAAATGAACAAGAAAAAAGTGTTGGTGGTAGGTCATACAAATACAGTTCCCCGAATAGTAAAAGGACTAAGTGGGCAAACTATAAATACTATTTCAGAAGTAGATTATGATAACATGTATATTATTAAAATCAGAAGGACCAACAGACAATTAACCCAAACTACATATGGTGCGACTTCGCCATAAAACATTTTTATTTTTTAATTATTACTTTAAAATATGATTGCAGTTTAAAAAACTGCAATTTTTAATATAGAAATATGAAGGCTTTTTTATTTGACCTTAACGGTACCATGATAGAAGATATGAGCTATCACATTAATGCATGGCATAATATCTTTGTAAAACTTGGTGCGGAATACACG
This sequence comes from Ferruginibacter sp., assembly GCA_031424845.1. Taxonomy (GTDB): domain Bacteria; phylum Bacteroidota; class Bacteroidia; order Chitinophagales; family Chitinophagaceae; genus Ferruginibacter. The sequence continues at coordinate 16,988 of JANPIF010000171.1, read as the reverse complement.
CTGGAACAATCGCAGGAGCAATGCTATGGGAAAAATGCAGAAATCCTTGAAAGAATTTTTCCGGGAAGATTTTCTGATATTGAAAAAAAAGAATTAGGAGATAATAAAGAAGCTACTTATAGGCAAGAATATAAACCTTATTTAAAACTTATAACCGGGCTTGATGAATTTCTTGCGGCAGCAAAAAAAGAAAATATAAAAATGGCTATTGGATCTGCAGCCATGAAATTAAATGTAGATTTTGTATTGGATAATTTAAACATCAGGCATTTTTTTGATGCTGTAATTAGTGGTGATGATGTTGAAAAAAGTAAGCCCGATGCAGAAACTTTTTTAAAATGTGCAGCCGCATTAAATGTATTGCCCGATGAATGTTTGGTTTTTGAAGATGTTCCAAAAGGCGTGGAAAGTGCTGCCAATGCAGGAATGAAAACTGTTGTGATAACAGGATTACATAATGAAGAAGAATTTGCTGAATTTGATAATGTTGTACGTTTTATAAAAGATTATGATGGGCTGCAGGTAAAATATTTACGAAAAAATTAATTGGATTATAGGTTTTAAATAATTCAAAAAAATCTAGAGCAGCTCCCTTTCTGCTACCTAATAAAAATAAAATATTGTTCTTCTATTTTTAATTGAAATTGTTTTTAAATTTTTTTACCATCAACCCTTCACTTTTATCCTGTTTGCATCTTGGTTGGTTTCTCTTTCCCTTGCCTGAAATTTACTTTTACCAAAACTCCAGCTAAACTGTAAGCGTAGACCACGGCTTTCCCACTTACGGCGATAATTAAAATCCATATTGGCAAATTGTACGCTTTGTCTCCATTGTTGTGTATTAATAATATCGGTAACGGCTAAACGTATTGAACCCTTTTCTTTCAAAATATTTTTCTTGACAGCTGCATCTAAACTGCCCAAAGATCTGGTTTTAAATATTGCCTCTCTTGTAGCAGCATTAAACCAACTGCTTAATTGTGTGCTCCAACCTCTTCCCAATTTAAAATTATTTTGAATGTAATAGTTTAACCCAAAAGCTTTTTCATTTAAAATTCCATTTGGTAAAACGCCTTTGTAATGGTTTACAAAACCCGTAACGTTGGCATAACCTTCCCACCATTTTGTGATATGCAATGGTGCACTAATATTTATGTATGCATTATCCAATGTGCCAATATTATCTGTAGTGGCTTGTGTTTGCTGGCATGTTTGTGTGGTGATAGTTTGGCTATAATCTTTTGTGTGGTTATAACCTATTGCAAAATTCAGCGCATAACGGTAAGTATATTTTATTTCAAAATTATTTGTGTACTGTGGCTTTAAAAATGGGTTGCCTTTTTCTGATGTATAAATATCATAAATAGTTTCAAACGGGTTTAGGCTTTGATAGTCTGGACGGTTAATTCTTTTACTGTACGATGCTGCAAACATATTTTTCTCATTCAATTTATAACTTACAAAAGCAGTTGGAAAAATATTTACATAATTAGTATCAGGATTGTTTATAATATTGTTTTTAAGATCTGTTGATGTGCCGTTTATGATGGAGTTTTCAACACGTACACCAAACTGGTATTCAAACTTTTTTACTTTTTTGCTTAAATTTAAATAAGCTGCATAAATATTTTCTTTGTACTTAAATGTATTGGTTCTGCCGGTATCTGCCTTCATTGTATTACCTGCCAATGCGGTTGCAAAAAGATCGTTGTTGGTTGCAACGCTGCTCAATTTTACACCTGTTTCTATTTTTGCTTTTATTGCTTTTAATTGTTTTATGTAATCTGCTTTTATTGCATAGATATTTATGTTGGTTACCACATCCAAATCATTGGCCGTAAAATTATACTTTGTATTTGCCTTATTTAAAAACGAGGTTCCAAGGTTGGTAGTGTTGGTATTTTTAAACTTAGTATAATCTGCATCTATATTTAATTCGTTGCCCAAAGTATCTTCATAACGGTAATTTAAATTGGTATTGTAACGGCGGTTTTTGTAAATATTATGGTTGGTAGTTTGCAAAGAAGAATCAATAATACCATTGCTTCCAATCAAAGTATTGCCAGGAGTATTAAAAGGATTCCAATTGCCATTGCTATTAAACAGAACACCGAATGTACTTTTCTTATTCATGTAAAAATCTACCCCAGCTCTTATATTGTGCGCTACACTTCTATCAATGTCAACCGTAGTATTGTTAAAGTTTTTTACTAGATTATTTACGGTAACATTTCTATTAATGTACCCATTGGTATGTTGCTTATTGTTATCAATACTGGCATTGGCAAATGCATTTATTTTTCCTGCACGGTGGTTTAACCCCATAGATGCATTGCTGCGGTAATGTACATTTTGTGTGTAGCCAATATTAAAGTTTCCATTGGTTCCCTTTAATTTATTTTTCTTTAAGCGAATGTTTATAATTCCGGCATTGCCCTGCGCATCAAAACGAGATGATGGATTTGTAATCAATTCAATTTTATCAATCGTGCTGCCCGGCATTGAGCGAAGAAAATTTGACAATTCTTTATTGCTCATTTGTGTTGGTCGTCCATCAATCATAATATTTACGCCAGTTTTTCCACTCATATTTATTACATCTTCTCCAGTAATATTTATACCGGGCGCTTTTTGCAAAATTTCAAAAGCGTTGCTGCCAATAGCGGTAATATCTGCCTGTACATTTACCACAGTTTTATCTATTTGCTGCTCAATAAATGGCTTTTTAGATGTAACGACTATTGCATCTAATTTTTTAGTTGCCATTAAGGTAGATGTGGTATCGTTTATAACCTGAGCAGATGTTGTGGCAGAAAAAATGAGTATAAAAATGCTAAGAATATGTTTCATAAAATGAGTTTGATGTATCGAAGTTTTGGAAGTAGCTTTTTAATTATTTAATATTTCTCCGTTACCCTTTTGTTTTGAGTTTGCGGAAGGTTTTGCTTTACCCTTATTTATTATATCGCCATTGCCGGTTCCATTTGCCCTAAAAATTTCGCTGGCATTTACTTTTACATCTCCATTGCCTACAGAAATTACATTTGCATTGTTTACCATCAATTTTGCAGCTTCAACATTTCCGTTGCCTGTTTTTTCTATTTCGATGTTTACTGCCGTTCCTGAAACAATCAAATTTCCATTCCCGGTACTTTTTGCAGAAAAGTTGTTGTTTTTTAACCCAGTAATAATTGCATCGCTGTTACCATTGTGAACAACGCCGTTTAATACCGGCACACTAATGCTGATCTTGATATTTGTATTTTCTACATACCGCCTGTTGTTTTCATTTTTATTAAGTGCCACAGTCAGCGTTTTGTTGGCTTCAGAAACCGTAAGAAAGGGTTCCAAATTATCATCTATAGAAATTTTAATAGCGTAAGCTTTTCCAACTTCCACTTCAATTTTTCCATCCAGGTCATTTAATTGTATGTTATCAAAATCCTGATAAGAAAAAGTTTTGGTTACAATTTTACCCGATCCTTTTAAAGCACCCATTTGGCAAAATGCCATTTGAATAGTTACAATCAATGTTGCGGAGAAGATGAATAATTTTTTCATGATTTTTATTTTTTGGGTGATTTGTTTCCACAAAGATGCCTCAGCCAATTACCGTGGTCGCTTCAAATGATGATATGATACCACATAACATGGTATCATATCTTAAAACGATGATTTGATACGTTTCATATAATGTAAACTGTTGGCTACTAATGCTTATTTATTAACGCAAAAGGAAATAATTATGAAAGAATTGTACTCGTTTGTGAGCGGAAAAATTTAGCCTCAGAGAAAAAGAAAGTAAAATTAATTATCCCACCAGGCAGTCAGGATGCTGGTATGTGTAAAAGCGTATATATAAACAAAGGCAAGAAAGAAATTAATTAAAGAGATGATGATAATGTTTTGTAGGATCTATTTTTTTTCAAGCCATTCTTTGGGGGTAACATTTGCAAACTTTTTAAATGCCCGGTTAAAAGTTGCTTTGCTGTTGAAGCCACAATCAAATGCAATTCCAAGTAATGTTTGCAGTTTTTGCTCGCCCGCATTTAATTTTTCTTTTACGGCTTCTACCCTGTAAAAATTTATAAGATCATTAAAATTCATTTGAAATCCCTGGTTTATCACTTTAGATATAAGGGACGGATTTGTTTTTAATTGCTTGGCAATTTGTGTAAGCGAAAGCTCGGGATCTTCATATAGTTTATCGTTTTTAAGCAGTGCCTCTATTTTTGGTTTCCACTCCTCTATCAATAAAGTATCTTCTTTTTTTTCTGGTAATACATTTTCAATCTCAATCACCTCTGCGTCTTCAAAATCATCTTTTCCAATTACGGTTTCATGTATTGAGGCTGCTCCTAAAAGTAAAGTCGGTGTATAATTGAGTAAATTTAATTTGAAGGGAACTTTTGTTTGAATAGAATTTGAATAGCCGGTAATAGCTATGTAATAAAAAATAATAGCAAACATAAAAAAATACCACCACGAGCCAACATAATCATTAAAAAAAGGATTGATTTTACCCAATACAAAAAAAGTGATTTGTAAAATTTGCATGCAAAGCAATGCCATTAAAAAATTGCGTACCCATTTAAATATTACTACATCTGCATAGCTGATAACTTGCAGCATCAATTTTTTGTACAAGCCATAATACCTTATAGAAACTATAAAATAAAGCAACATAGAAAAAAAACCTCCATACTGGTACCAACTGTCAAAATCTCTATCAGAGCCATCTGCTAAAAAATAATATCTCTTTAAAATAACCTTATCGGTTATAACCATTACAACACAATACAATAAATAAATAATACCAGGTAACAAATGAAACCATTCCTTTTTACCAAACTTAAACGAGGGATTTAATAAACTTTGAACATAAAAAAATACTATAGGTCCCATTAAAAACAAATGTTGCATGGGCATATAAAAAAGAAAATCACGGTAGGGTTGTTTATCGTACCAACCACCAAAACCAACCATCCAGGGGGTAATGTACAATACACATAATAATAAAAAAGTGCTTAACCATTTATCGGAAATAGAATCGTTTAAAATTCCTTTGCGCAAAAGTAAAATGGCATATACCAAGCCATGTACAAAAAAAATAAGCAGCAACGAACTCCTTAATCCAAATTGAAAATACATAAGCAGTATATAAAAAATGCCGGTTAATAACTAACCGGCATTTACAAATTTATATGATTATTTATACTAATTCAAAAAGGGGAACGCCCAAATTTCTTTCAGGTTTATAATTCATTTTTTCAAAACTGTTTATATCTATTGTAATACCTGCAATCAGTTTATCTTCCAGCAAATTCGCAAACGTTTCAAAATAAGCTATTGCATCTTCTTTTTTGTTTCTTTTTAGCCATCTGAAGCCACCAGGCAAATTATTCAACACTTCTTTGTCGCTTAAATATTCTATGTGGTGAATATCGGTTGGGGTAAGCCCAATTTCTTCCAACTTATTAAAAATTAATTTTAAAGGAACATTTGTTATTAGACAAAATTCCTGTGCCATTTCCGTCCACTCGCCGGTGCTGGTATGCGCATATCTAAGAATTTCTTCTTTGGTAAATTTTGTAACTGATTGCACAAGGTTACCACAATTACATGCGCCATGGTGTCCCCAAGAATGGTAAGAACCGTTCTGAAGATTTTTTGCTGTTAAACGAAGTGCCTGTATTAATTCAATTGTTGGATTTGCCATATTGTAAAATTAATATTTAAAAATATGGTTGTAAAAAAACCATTGTTGAGATTAGGAATTTTATTCTGCAAATTTTGCTAAAAAATTATTGGTATTAAAACCTGAAACTTGCCTCAAGCATATTATTTTATAACTTTATATTGTTGGGTTTTATTAAAAAAATATCATCTTCTTACAGCGATAGCGAACTTGTTCAACAGTACAAGAACAGTGAGGATATGAATGTGCTTGGAGATCTTTACCAGCGCTATTTGGATCTTGTATATGGCGTTTGTCTAAAATATTTAAAAATACCTGATGAGGCAAAGGATGCTGTAATAAACATTTTTGAAGAGCTTATTACTAAATTACAAAAACACGAGGTAGATAATTTTAAGGGTTGGTTGTATCAATTGGCCAAAAACCATTGCCTTATGAAACTGCGTAGTAGCAAAACCAAGCCTGTTAATGTAGATGTGGAAGTTGTGCATTTGGCAGAAGATATGCATCTGCAAGATGTAATTGATAAAGAAAACAATCTTACCATAATGGAAGCCTGTATAGAACAATTGCCTACTGAGCAAAAGAAAGTGGTAGAAATGTTTTATCTGGCAGAAAAATGTTACAAAGAAATAGCAGAGGTTACCGAAACAGACATTAATAAAGTAAGGAGTTTTATACAGAATGGAAGGCGAAATTTAAAAATATGTATGGAAAAAAATGCTTTGCAAAGAGCAGAATAAATGGATAAAAAAAACAAAATATATACCGCAGCAGATTTTTCAAATTACCACCAGGGCAAAATGTCCCCTGCGGAAATGCATGCTCTGGAAAAAGCTGCTTTAGAGGATCCTTTTTTAGCAGATGCGCTGGATGGTTATGCTATTACACAAACAACGGACAATGATCTATTAGCATTGAAAAAACGATTATCAGCATCCAATCATAACTCCAAAGTTTTTTCAGGTTCTACATTTATTTATTCAACATGGTTTCGCATTGCAGCGTTGTTAATAGTTATTTTGGGAATTGGATATTTTTATTATGATAAATACGATGGTAATGAGACTAGCTTGGCAAAAAATAAAAATGCTGCTACAGATACTTTACAAATAGCTGAGGCAAAAACAGAACCTCTTGCACCACTTACAGAGACAACCACATTAACTGAAAAAAATCCTATAACTGAAAAAGATGAAAAGAATAGCAAAGAAAATATAGAAAGACCCATTAATAACAGTGGAATTGACGATGAAAAACAAACTATAACAGGTAAAGAAATTACAACTGCAGTTGTTCCTCCATCAGAAAATGTACGATTAGAATCGGAAAATAGAAGGTTAGCACCTATAACAAAACAACAAAATGATATTCAAAACTATTCCCGGTATTATACACAACAAGGGAATGTTACAGATTTAAAAGGTGGTCCACTTCAAAATGTTACCATAAAAGATAAAAATACTAATAACGGAACCATTACGGACTATAATGGAAAGTTTACACTAAAAACAGCGGATAGCAATGCATTTGTATCTGTGGGATCAGTAGGCTACCAAAGCAGGGAAGTATTATTAAGGAATAATAAACTACAAAAAATTACACTCGAGAGAGAAGATGCCAATTTACAAGAAGTTGTAGTTGTTGGTATGAACTCAAAACGTAAAAAAAATGAAGTGGCTACTAAGCGGTTAAACCCATATGATTTACAAGGTAAAGTGCCGGGTGTAGATGTGAAACCCCAAAATGCAGGTGAATCAATTGTAATGGCAAAAGGTAATAAATCAACAGTTACGAAATCCGATACAATTCTAAATACTGCAGCTTCCTTTTATGAGTATATAAAAAATAATAAGATTCCTTTATTTGATGAAAATAATAAAATGATTAAAGGAAGTGTATTATTATCTTTTGATATAGATAAAAATGGTAAGCCTCAAAACATTACAGTTTTACGAAGTAATTGTGCGCTTTGTAATAGCCAGGCAGTTAATCTGCTAAAAAATGGACCTAACTGGCTTTCCAACATATTACAATCGCAGACAGTTACGATAGATTTCTAAAAAATAATATTTGTATCATATTTTTAAAAAAACCTGATTTGTTAAATCTGGCATATAATTTATTGCGTATGTGCAATACTCTTAATTAATAACCAATAATAAAAAAACAAAATGAAAAAAACATTCTTATCTGCAATGTTAGTAGCATCAGCTTCAGTTTTAATGCTTACAGCTTGCAACGATGGCGAAAAAAAGACAGAAGTTTCTACAACTGCTACAGATACAACTTCTATGGTAGCTGAAACCCCTGCAACTACAACAACTGAAGAAGCTGGTGTAATGGTAGGTGGTGCAAACATGGTACCTTCTAAAAACATTGTAGAAAATGCAGCAGGATCATCTGATCATACAACTTTAGTAGCTGCAGTAAAAGCGGCAGGTCTTGCAGAAACATTAAGTGGTGCAGGTCCTTTTACAGTATTTGCTCCTACTAATGCAGCTTTTTCAGCATTACCAGCAGGTGCGGTAGATAATTTATTGAAGCCAGAAATGAAAAAAGATCTTACAGGTGTTCTTACTTATCACGTAGTAGCAGGTGCTTTAAAAGCAGCTGATCTTAAAGATGGTCAAAAACTTAAAACTGTTCAAGGTCAGGAATTAAAAGTTTCTGTAAAAGACGGTAAAGTAATGATTGATGGTGCTAATGTTACAACAGCTGATGTTGTATCAAGCAACGGTGTTACGCATGTAATAGATGCACTATTGATGCCTAAAAAATAAGTTTTTGTTTGTTTAGATTTTAATTTTAAAGAAAGGTCGCTCAAATTGAGCGACCTTTCTTTGTATAGAGTGTTTTTTTTTGACAATTCCCAATTAACAATTAACCTTAATAATCTATCACCTGCTCCTTCATTTCTGGCATTTCTCGCCAGCCATATTGCTGGTTACGAAGTTGTGGCTCAAAACCTGCCATGCGAATAGCCTCTTGAATACTGTTTGCTGTGAATCTATGCGGTGCACCGGCAGCGCTAACCACATTTTCTTCAATCATAATACTGCCAAAATCATTAGCTCCGGCGTTTAGGCAAAGTTGCGCAACTTGCTTACCCACGGTAAGCCAGCTTGCCTGTATGTTTTTTACATTTGGCAACATAATGCGGCTCATGGCTATCATTCGAATATATTCTTCGGGGGTTGTAAGGTTATGCACACCTCTTATTCTTGCCAGCAAAGTATCTGCATCCTGAAATGTCCATGGAATAAATGCAAGAAACCCATTTGCATTTTCCGGTTTGCGGCTTTGCACTTCTCTTATTTTTACAAGATGATCAAAGCGCTCTTCTAAAGTTTCTACATGTCCAAACATCATGGTTGCAGATGTGGTAATATTTAATTTATGTGCCTCATGCATTACGTCCAGCCATTCCTGCGCACCACATTTTCCTTTACTTATTAATCTTCTTACACGGTCAGTTAGTATTTCAGCACCTGCACCAGGCAAGCTGTCCATGCCCGCTTCCTGCAACGCAGTTAAAACTTCTTTGTGTGTACTTTTTTCTAATTTGGTAATATGTGCAATTTCCGGTGGACCAAGCGTATGTAGTTTTATGTTTGGGTAAAGGCTTTTCAATTCTTTAAACAAATTCACGTAAAAAGAAAGTCCAAGTTCAGGGTGATGTCCCCCTTGCAAAAGCAACTGGTCTCCACCATACATAATGGTTTCTTCAATTTTCTTTTTGTATGTTTCTATATCAGTTATATAAGCATCTTTATGACCCGGAATTCTATAAAAATTGCAAAATTTACAATTGGCAATACATACATTGGTAGTGTTTACATTTCTATCTATTTGCCAGGTTACTTTTCCGTGCGGTACCTGTATTTTTCTAAGTTCATTTGCCACATACATTAAATCTGCCAGTGCAGCGTTTTCAAACAAAAAAACGCCTTCTTGTACAGAGAGAAATTCAAAGGCAAGCGCTTTTTTCAACAATTCTTCAATATTCATATAAACAGGTTTAAATTGCTGAACAAAAGTACATTCATTAAATTGTAAATTGTAATAACTGCTTTATAAAAACATTTACTACTATACTATTTTTCCTCATTTCGCACTGCTGTATTGCTCAAACAAATACGGTTGAAAAAAAATCAAAATTATTGCAGACAATTCCTTTTAAAACGTACACAGGTGGTGTAATTGTTTTAGAAGCATTTATAGATCAATATGCACAACCACTCAATTTTATTCTTGATACCGGTAGCGGTGGTATTTCTTTAGATTCTACTACCTGCAGCCAGCTGAATATTAATTTAAGACAAACAGATACCATGGTAAGTGGTATAGGAGGCTCAAAAAAAGTATCTTTTGCTTTTAATAGAAAACTAAAAACAGGTAACCTTATTACTGATAGTTTAAATTTTTATGTAAATGATTATAGCTTGCTAGGTAGTGTTTATGGAGAAAAAATTGATGGCATTATTGGTTACAGTTTTCTTAGCAGATATATTTTAGATATTAATTTTGATTCGAGTCATATCAAAATTTACAGCCCCGGGGTTTTTCAATATAAAAAGAAAGGCACAATGCTCAAGGCGGGATTTAGCAAGTTAATTGCACTTCCATTAACTATAAAGGATAAAGAAAAAGCAACTCCTAATTTCTTTTTAGATACTGGTGCTGGTTTGTGTTTATTGATAACAGAGCAATTTTTAAAAGATCATAATATTTTATTGTCACGGCGCAGACCTGTAGCCACACAAGTACAGGGTTTAGGTGGTAAAAAAATAATGAGGTTAACGGTGGTAAAGTCGCTGAAATTTGGTCCCTATACTTTTAGAAATGTACCAACAAATTTGTACAACGACGAAGAAAATGTTACCTCTTATCCTTACACAGCAGGCTTGCTTGGCAATGATATAATGAGACGCTTTAACCTGGTTTTTAATTACCCCAAAAAAGAAATACAGATAATTCCTAACGCTAATTTTCCAGATAAATTTGACTATGCTTATACAGGTTTAACGCTATATAATTTTTCAGGGAAAATTTATATTGATGATATTGTTGAAAAATCTCCTGCAGAAAAAGCGGGGTTAAAAAACGGTGATGAGGTTATTTCTGTAGGTACAAGTATTTCCGGCAATATTCAGGAGTATGAAAATATACTCCAAAAAGTAAGAGAAAAAGTAATGATAATAATAAGAAGAGATGAAAAGCCATATTTAATAACATTGTTCCCTGTAAGCATACGATAAAAAGGCTTAACCCCTAACAAATTTATAAGGTAATGCATTCGTACATTTGCCCATGATCAAGTTTGAAAAATTTACATTAGAAAATGGTTTAAGGGTATTGGTACACGAAGATAAAAGTACCCCAATGGCAGTGGTAAATGTGTTATACGATGTAGGTGCAAAAGATGAAAATCCCGAAAAAACGGGTTTTGCACATTTGTTTGAGCATTTAATGTTTGGTGGCAGTGTAAATATTCCGGTATATGATGAACCACTACAAGTAGCGGGTGGTGAAAACAACGCATACACAACCAATGATCTCACTAATTATTATTGCCAATTGCCCGCAGAAAATATTGAGACTGCTTTTTGGCTTGAGAGCGATAGAATGCTCAGCCTTGCCTTTGGTAAAAAAAGCCTTGAAGTACAACGAAAAGTAGTGTGTGAAGAATTTAAAGAGCACTATATAAACAAACCCTATGGAGATGTGTGGCATAAATTGCGAACGATGGTTTATACAACACATCCATATAGATGGATGACCATTGGCGCTTCGCTAAAACATGTAGAAGATGCAACATTGGCTGATGTAAAAGCTTTTTTTAAAAAACATTACAACCCTGCCAATGCCATTTTAACGGTAGCAGGAAATGTTGAATTCGAAAAAGTAAAAGCAATGGCAGAAAAATGGTTTGGCCCCATACCTGCCGGCGAAAAGTACGAGCGTAATTTACCTGTAGAGCCAAAACAAACAGCTCCAAGAACATTAGAAGTAAAAGCTGATGTGCCACTGGATGCATTGTATAAATGCTGGCATATTTACCCCCGTACAGATGATCGTTATTACACCGCTGATTTAATTACAGATATTTTAAGTGGTGGTGGTTCATCAAGATTATACCAAAGCTTGGTAAAAGAGCAACAACTCTTTAGCAATATTGATTGTTACCACATGGGCAGTACAGATGCTGGCCTGCTGGTAATAGAAGGCAAATTGGTAAAAGGTACTGATATTAAAAAAGCTGAAGCTGCCATTAATGAAGAAATAAAAAAATTACAGGCAACAGGTATCACTGTATCAGAACTGGAAAAAGTAAAAAACAAAACAGAAAGCGCCTTGGCTTTTGAAGATATGAGTGTAATGAACAGAGCAAGTAGCATTGCTATGTATGAATTGCTGGGCGATGCAGATTTAATGAACAGTGAACTTGCCAAATACCAGGCTGTTACTGCAGAAAATATTTTGGCCGAAACGAGAATAATTTTTGATGAAAATAATTGCAGTACGATGTATTATATGAGTAATAATTAATGGAGGGATTTCTCATCAAATTTTTAATAATAAAACTATCAATAGAAAATTTAAATGCTCAACAGAACAATAGCACCACCAATAATTGACTCAACAGATTTCAATTTAACATTAAAACCTTACGATCTTTTTCACTTAGATAATGGCGTACCCGTTTATGCAATTAACGCAGGCGCACAAGATGTGTTGCAGATAGAAATGGTTTTTTACGCAGGTAATTTTTTTGAAAATAAAAAAGGCATTGCAGCAGCTACCAATTTTCTTTTAAAAAACGGCACCACTAACCGAACTGCTTTCGAATTAAATGAAGCCTTTGAATACTATGGCGCAAGCATGTCTCGTGGTTGTTATAACGAAACAGCCGTTCTATCGTTGCACACACTTAGTAAACATGCAGATAAATTATTGCCTGTAATAAATGATATGCTTACTAATGCTACTTTTCCGCAAGAAGAGTTGGATATTTTTGTACAAAACAGCAAGCAACGTTTATCTGTTAATCTGCAAAAATGTGAGTTTGTTGCTGGTAGAAAAATAGAGCAATTATTATATGGGGAAGAACACCCTTATGCAGGTTTTTCTAACGTTTCAGATCTAGATGCGCTGGATGTAGAAACCATAAAATCGTTTTACAAACAATATTATCTGCAGGGAGAATGTGCTATTTTTATTGCAGGAAAACTTCCTTCAAATATTGAACAATTACTCAATGAAAATTTTGGAAATCTAACTTTAACCAAGCCTACGTTTACAGTAAAGAAAATAATTGCTGCACCTGCCATTGAAAAAAAATACCGAATTGAAAATGATGTAAATGCTGTGCAAGGCGCCATCAGAATCGCACAGCCTTTTCCTAATCGTCACCACGAAGACTTTAAAAAAGTAATAGTGCTGAACACAGTATATGGTGGTTTTTTTGGCAGCAGATTAATGAGTAACATTAGGGAAGAAAAAGGCTACACGTATGGCATTTACAGTTACCTGCAAAACCACATGCAAGAAAGCGCATGGGTAATAAGTACAGAAGCTGGCAAAGATGTTTGCGATGCTACTCTTGAAGAAGTATATAAAGAAATGAAATTGCTGAGAGAAGAATCAATAGACAATGAGGAACTTTCTTTGGTGCGCAATTATATGATTGGTGGAATTTTAGGTGATCTTGATGGACCGTTTCACATAATGGCAAAATGGAAAAATATTATTTTAAATAATTTGGATGAAAAATATTTTTACGACTCTGTGGATGCTATTAAACACACAGGTGCAGAAGAATTAAAAGAACTTGCCAATAAATATTTACAGCCAGAGAGGTTTTTTGAGTTGGTGGTGTATTAGAGATAAGAAGTTAGATAGTGAGATAATATACACAAGACAATAAGATTGAATTTGTCTAAATATGTATTGCATTTTTATTCGTGTAAATTTCTGATATTAGTGGTAACAAAACTTTACTAAATGAACTTCCTCATCCGCTTATTAATTTCTGGTGTTATAGTTTACGTGCTTTCTAAAATATTATCCGGCGTTCATATTTCTAGTATAGGAACGGCACTTATTTTTGCATTGGTACTAGCATTTTTAAATGCTATTTTAAAACCTATTTTGGTTTTTCTCACATTCCCTATAACCATTGTTACACTCGGGCTTTTTCTTTTTGTAATAAATGCTGGTTTGATTTTACTAGCCGCCAAATTAATAGATGGTATTAGGGTAGATGGTTTTTGGTGGGCACTTTTATTCAGTATTATTTTATCGATATTTTCATCTGCTACAAATGCGGCATTGGGAGATGGAGATAAAAACAAAAGCTGATTTTCCGAAGTATCCTATAAGTCAAATAAAAACCTTACAACCAAAAGATTTATTTATCTTTTAAAAACATTTGTCCCTTCGTAATCCACGATGCCCCAAAAGCAAATAACGCAATACTTTCTAACACCAACGTAGGCCTATATTTAGCAAAGGTGGTTTCCAGGTTTCCTACAAGGTTATAAACTGCAATTAATACAATATATACAATGATTATAATACCGCATACTTTATAAATACTAATTCGCACTCTTTTTTTATGAGTAACTACCGTACCTCCTGTTTGAGTAAATAACACCAAACAAAAAAAAGCAAAGCAACTAAATAAAAATGCAGCGGCAGTAAAATGAATATAGTTAACAGAGTTTTTCCTTTCGGTAAAAAGATATTTACAAACCGAAGATTCTGCTTCGTCCGTTGGAAAAAATGCTACAAGCAACGCAGCTATGGCGGCTATGTTTGCTACTATTCCATCAATCTTTTTTGGGCCCTTATAAAAAAATAAAAACATGGCTACAGCACATAATGATCCTACGAAGTAGTTTCCCATAGCGGTATAATAATAATGACTGATGGACGGTTGAACTTGTGTGCAATTATCAAATATAAAATTGCCTGTAATTAGTACAATAGGTAGCAAAAACCCTACAAACCCTAAACCTATTCTTAAGTTTAAGTAGGATACAACAAAGTTGTTATTGTCTTCATTTAAATTAAGCATAACGTTATTTTTAATGAATTAATAAATATGAAATAACTTCTATATAAAGGTATCTAATTCTAAGTATGCATTTTTAAGAATTTATTCTCTTGGTGTTTTATTGATTACAAAATGATATTTTCATTTTCACAAATTGCATCATTAAATAAACCAAGGTTCTATCTTCGCTATATGAATTTTTCAGACAAAGGATTATCCAAAGAAGCGCTTACTACATTGTACAAATCTATTTTGCTTCCCCGCATGATAGAAGAAAAAATGTTGTTGCTTTTACGCCAAGGTAAAATTTCAAAATGGTTCAGCGGTATTGGGCAGGAAGCTATTTCTGTTGGTGCCACTGCCGCAATGCAGCAAGACGAATGGATAATGCCACTCCACAGAAACCTCGGCGTTTTTACTGGTCGCAATATGCCATTGAGCAAATTATTTATGCAATGGCAAGGCAATAAAGAAGGCTATAGCAAAGGGCGTGAACGCAGTTTTCATTTTGGTAGTAAAGAACATTTTGTTTGTGGTATGATTTCTCACTTGGGTCCGCAACTGGCATTGGCAGATGGTGTGGCGCTTGCTTATAAATTAAAAAATGAACAGAAATGTTCACTTGCTTTTAGTGGCGATGGCGGCACAAGTGAAGGAGATTTTCATGAAGCATTAAACACCGCCGCCGTGTGGGATTTACCGGTAATATTTATTATTGAAAACAATGGTTATGGCTTAAGCACTCCCGTAAATGAACAATACCGTTGCGAAAATTTGGTAGATAAAGCCAAGGGTTATGGTATGGAAGGAATTCGCATAGATGGAAATAATTTGCTGGAGGTTTATGATACCATAAAGGGTGTTAGAGAGTTTTGTATAAAAAATCAGAAACCGTATTTGGTGGAATGTATGACTTTTCGCATGCGTGGACACGAAGAAGCAAGCGGAGTAAAATACGTGCCAACTAATTTATTTACTGAGTGGGATAAAAAGGACCCTGTAAGAAATTATGAAGCATGGTTGCTCAAAGAAAATATTTTAACGGAAAATGATATCGATAAAATAAAAGCTGATACAAAAATTTATATTGATACTGAATTAGCGGAAGCTTACAAGGCTGATAAGATTGTTGCAAATACGGTGGAAGAGTTGGGGGATGTTTATGCTAAAAGAACAGACGACGGACAACAGACAACAGACAACAGACAACAGCCTGCAACAGTTAGCAGATTCAGTAATTCCAAAAACTTTCCCAACGAGAAACATGAAACGAGAAACGAAATAAATCAGAAACGAGAAACGAGAAACGCATCCGAAAAAAAATTCATCAACGCCATAACTGACGGATTAAAACAATCTATGCAAACACATCCCAACCTTATTTTAATGGGACAGGATATTGCAGAATATGGTGGAGCATTTAAAGTAACGGAAGGTTTTGTGCATGAGTTTGGCAAAGCACGGGTACGCAATACACCGTTGTGCGAAAGTGCTATTGTAGGTGCTGCATTAGGTTTAAGTTTGGAAGGTTATAAAAGTGTAATGGAAATGCAGTTTGCAGATTTTGCAACCGTAGGCTTTAACCAGATAATAAATAACCTTGCAAAAATTCATTATCGCTGGGGGCAAAATGCTGATGTAGTAATTCGCATGCCTACGGGTGGCGGCGTGGGTGCAGGGCCATTTCACAGCCAAAGCAATGAAGCTTGGTTTGCTCACACTCCCGGGTTAAAAGTTGTGTACCCGAGCACACCAGAAGATGCAAAAGGATTAATGATAGCTGCCATAAACGATCCTAATCCTGTCATGTTTTTTGAACACAAGGCTTTATATAGAAGTGTAAGTGGACAAGTGCCCGATGAATATTATGAAATTGAAATTGGCAAAGCAAGGCTGGTGCAAAGTGGAGATGATATTACCATTATTACCTACGGTGCTGGTGTTCATTGGGCAATGGAGTATGCAGAGAAAAACTTAGATATTAGTATTGAGATATTAGACTTAAGAACTTTGTTACCTCTTGATTATGCTGCAATAAAAACTTCTGCTGAAAAAACCGGAAAGGTTTTAATTCTACATGAAGACTCACTTACTGGTGGTATAGGCGGAGAGATAGCTGCATGGATTGGGGAACATTGTTTTGATAAACTTGATGCGCCTGTACTGCGTTGCGCAAGTTTAGATACACCCATTCCTTTTAGTTTAGAACTGGAGAAAAATTTTATGGCT
>JANPIF010000170.1:0-5309 GCA_031424845.1 Ferruginibacter sp. | reverse complement strand
CTTAAAAGGGGAAGAACTTTTAGGTGCTACAGTCACGGCCATACATCAACCGACTGGTACTGCATATACCACAACTTCAAAAAAAAGTGGTAATTATTATATAGCTAATATGAACCCAGGCGGTCCTTATGTAGTTACAGTATCATTTGTTGGTTATAAATCAATTTCCAGAGATATTACTTCGCTTGATCTTGGTGAAACAAGTGTTCAAAATTTTAATTTAAGTGAAACTACTAATGATTTAAAAGAAGTTGTAATTACAGCAGCTCCAAGGGTTTCTTCAGCAGGAAAAGGTGGAACAGAGACTGGTATTGGCAGAGATAAGATGCAAAATTTACCTTCAGTTGGTAGAAACATTGCAGATTACTTACGTTATGTACCACAAGCCAAAATTACCGGTGACGGAGGTATATCTTTAGCAGGACAAAACAATAGATATAACTCATTTTATATTGATGGTGCTGTAAACAATGACGTGTTTGGTTTATCTGCTTCAGGTACAAATGGTGGTCAAACTGGTATTGCACCGATATCTATTGATGCTATTGACCAGTTTCAAGTTGTATTATCTCCTTATGATCCATCTATAGGTAACTTTACTGGTGGTGGTATAAATGCTATTACAAAAAGTGGAACAAATGAATTTCATGGTTCGGTTTATCATTTATTTAGAAACCAAAACTTATCTGGTAAAACGCCAAATGTTGATAAAAGTGTAGCAGCAAAATTGGCTGATTTTTCTAACAAAACAACTGGTTTTAGATTGGGTGGTCCAATTATCAAAAACAAACTATTCTTTTTCTTAAATGGTGAAATACAAAGAGATGAAAGACCACAACCAGTAGATTTATCTAAATATTTAGGTAATTCTTCATTAGCTCAAATTGATGCATTAGGAGCATTTTTGAAAACTACTTATGGTTATGACCCAGGTGGTTTTAGAGACAATCCTGAAGTGGTAGAAGCTAACAGAATTGCTACTAAACTAGATTGGAATATTAACAGCAAAAATAAATTAAGCTTAAGTTATCGCTATAACTATGGTTTTAGGAATAATACTTCTCGTAGCAGTAACACTACAATTAACTTCTATAATAATGGTATCAGTTTTCCATCAACAACAAACTCAGGGTCTCTTGAATTAAATTCAAGACTTAAAGGAAGTTCTAATAATAAATTGTTGGTAACGTTTACAGATGTTGTAGATGATAGAGGAGCTATTGGTGATCCATTTCCTAGAGTAAGTATTAGAGATGGAGCAGCTAATATTATTTTTGGTACAGAAGAATTTTCAACCGGCAATTATTTGAAACAAAGCAATACAGCTTTATTTGATGTGTTTAAATTTTACAAAGGCAAACATTCATTTTTGGTAGGTACAGATAATGAGTTTAGTAAATCTACAAATATATTTATCCGTCAAAATTATGGTTCATACCAATTTGATAGTTTATCTGGTTTTATAAATGGACTTAAGGCACGTCAATACGATAGATCTTACTCATTATTAGATCCAGGTAAAGCTGGTGATGAATCTGTAAATGCGGCTGCAAAATTTAATTCAGTTCGCTTAGGGTTTTTCTTAGGAGATGAAATAAAAGTTAATGATCAATTTACTTTAACTCTTGGACTTAGGGCTGATAATACAAAATTTTTAACTACACCTAAAACTGACCGTTTCTTTAATGATACAGCTTTGGCAAAAATTTCTAATTTTTACGATTTAAAAGGAGCTCGTTCAGGTCAAATCAACGATCCTAAATGGTCGATTAACCCAAGAATTGGATTTGTATATAAATTACCAGAAGAAGGAATTATTATACGTGGTGGTGTAGGAACGTTCACAGGTAGAGTTCCTTTAGTATGGCCTGGTGGAGTTTATAACAATAATGGTATAAGTGTAGGCGGTATTCGTGCGACAGGTGCACAAGCAGTAGTATTTAAACCTACTCCTTTCAACCAATATATTGCTTCTGATATTGGAATCACTTTACCTTCTCCTAGTGGGCAAGTAGATCTTTTATCTAATGATTTTAGATTGAATAAAGTTTTTAGATCTTCCCTAGGAGTTGATAAACAATTAAGTAAAAGATGGAAATTAACTTTTGAAGGTATTTTTACAAAAAACATGAATGAAATTGATTATAAGCGTGTTGATATTTTACCTGCAACCCTCAAAAGCGTAGGAGCAGATGTAAGAGATGTTTACACAACAGGTACTGCACCTGCATTAATTCCATTAAGATCTAATAATACAAATCCATATACAGGTATTTATTTATTAAGTAATAATGATGATAAAAAAGGGTATTCATTTAATTTCACATTTACTGTTGATAGATCATGGGATAATAACTGGTCATTCAATACCAACTATACTTATGGTAAATCTGTAGTAAAAAATGAAGGAACAAGTTCTCAAAATAATTCACAATGGCGTTTTATGGAAGCCGTTAATGGTCGCAATAATATCGGTTTATCAAGAAGTGATTATGATTTAGGTCACCGCATTAGTTCATTTGCTTCTAAAAAGTTTAAATATTTAAACAATAGATTGGCTACTACAGTTTCTTTGGTTTATAATGGTCAAAGTGGAAATCCTTACAGCTATACAACAGCTGGTAGTTTAATTCGTGACAATGCTTCAGGAGATGGTAATGATTTATTATACATTCCTACAAGTGCTCAAATTAATGCTATGACATTTTTGACAAATACAATTGGAACTGGTGCGACTGCTATTACTTATACACCTCAACAACAAAAAGATGCTTTTAATCAATTTATAGAAAATGATAAATATTTAAGCAAAAGAAGAGGTGAATATGCAGAACGTAATGGTGCAAGATTACCATTTACACATGTCTTGGATTTAAAAATTCAGCAAGATTTTAATGTGAAATTTGGTGCGAAGACATATTCACTTCAAGTGACTTATGATATGTTTAATTTTACAAACTTTATTGATAGAAATGCAGGTAAACAATTTTTCATTGCAAATGATCAATCTAACTTGTTAACTTTCGCTAGTTATGTGAGTGCTACTAACTTAACTCCTCAATATCGTTTTACACCAAGAACTACTCCGGTGTATAATATATCTGATGGTGTGTTCAATAGTTCTCGTTGGAGCAGTCAGATTGGAATAAGATTAAGTTTTTAATTTTAATTCATCAAAATAGGAATTTAAAACCTCCACCTAAAAATGGAGGTTTTTTTATGCATTTAATTTTATTCATTTTAATGCAAATGGTAACAATTTCTTAAAATAGATATATAGCATATAAACACACCTTTGCACCGAAAAAAATAAAGACAATTATGAAAACAAGATTACTATTTATGCTTGTATTTTCTTGCTGTTTTTCCTTTGCTTTTGCTCAGGAAACAACATCAGAAATACAAGGGATTGTAAAGAATGGAAGCACTGCAGTGGCAGGAGCTACAATTGAGGCTGTACACCAGCCAACAGGTACAAAATATACTGTTACTACCCGTAACGATGGTCGCTACAATTTATCTAATGTAAGAATTGGAGGACCCTATTTGATTAAAATAACCAATGTTGGATTTAAAGATCAATTAAAGGAAAATGTTTTTCTTTCCTTAGGTCAGGTTTACAATGCAGACTTTGAAGTAACTACTGATGCTAAAGATTTAGCTACCGTGGTAGTTGCTGGTACAAGGCAAGATAAAGTAATAAACAACAGCCGTACCGGAAGCCAGGAAGTTATTACAAGATCTCAAATTGAAAGGCTTCCTACGATCAGCAGAAGCTTACAGGATTATACAAAACTTACCCCATCTTCTAATGGCTTAAGTTTTGGGGGTGTTAGTGGTTCGTACAATAACCTAACGGTAGATGGCGCCAATTTCAACAATGCATTTGGTTTATCCGGTACACTTGGCGGACAAACAAGTTCTCAGCCAATTAGTATTGATGCTATTGAGCAAATACAGGTAAATGTTTCTCCCTACGATGTGCGTCAGGGAAGTTTTAGCGGTGCAGGTATTAATTCTGTTACAAGAAGTGGTACAAATAAATTTAAAGGATCTATCTACAATTTTTTTAGATCAGAAAATTCTCAAGGTTATAAAGTAAATTCTGCAGAAGCTGTAAAATCTAACATTGATTATAACCAGTTTGGAGCATCTATAGGAGGACCAATTATTAAAAATAAAGTTTTCTTTTTTGGAAGCTATGAGCAGGAAAAAATAATGCTACCGGGTTCTCCTACCTGGAGAGCTGCAAAAGCAGGTGAATCATCTGATGGCGTAAGTATTTCTCAGGCAAGAGCAGATACTTTGGATGTATTGAAATCATTTTTAATTTCCAAGTTTGGTTACGACCCTGGTTCTTATGATAATTATGATTACCGTACAGAAAGCAAAAAAGCTACTGTTAGATTGGATTGGAATATTAATGATAAAAACACTTTCACAATCAAGTACAATTATTTAAAATCATTAAGAGATATAGCAGCAAGTAACAGTGGTGCACAAGGCACCAGACAACCAAGTGTAACTGGTTTACCTTTTAGTGGAAACGGTTATACAATAAACAATAACTTCAATATTTTTATAGCAGAATTAAATACCCGTTTTAGCAACAAAGCAAATAATAAATTGCAAATTGGCTATACAGAATTGAGAGATTTTCGTGAACCTCTAGCTAAAGGAAATCCATTTCCTTTGGTAGATATCATGAATGGCAACAACCAGACTTATACATCGTTCGGTTATGAACCATTTACCTTTAATAACAAGTTAAGTTCAGATATCATTCAAATTTCTGACATATTTACTATGTACAAAGGTTCTCATGAAATTACTGTTGGAACACAGAATTACATTAAGAAATTTGAGAACGGTTTTGCACCAAATTACCAAGGTTATTTCAGGTTTAATACTCTTTCAGATTTTTATGCCGCAGCAAACAATCCTTATATTTCTGCAACACAACCAGGTACACAAACTGCTACCATTCGTAGATTGGGTTTTGCCAGTACCAAAGATGGTTCTTTTCCTTTTGCAAAAATTGGCGCTGCTGAAATTGGATTTTTTGCACAAGATAAATGGAGAGTAAAACCAAATTTTACGCTTACTTATGGTGTTCGTATTGATGTTCCAACTTTTGAAGATAAATTTGATACGAATGATAGTTTAAAAGCTTTATCTTTTAGAGAGGGGCAAAAAATAGATGTAGGTCAAGCGCCACCAACAAAACCATTATTTAGTCCAAGGTTAGGATTTAACTGGGATGTGGCAAACGACAAAAAAACGCAGATTCGTGGCGGTATCGGTCTTTT
>JANPIF010000169.1:0-15507 GCA_031424845.1 Ferruginibacter sp. | reverse complement strand
CTAACTCCGAATGTGCATTCTGTTGTGCCTACAGGAAAAGCCGTTGTGGAAGCCGGAACAAATGCTTTATCGTTGATCAATACAATTCAATCCATAACTGGGGTTGATTTAGATACGCTTGTACCCAATCCTTATGTAGCAGGCAAAAGCGTTTTCGGTGGTTATTGCGGTCCGGCGGTAAAGCCTATTGCATTAAAATTTCTTACAACTATTGCGCAGGATCCGGTGACAAATAAAGTTCCTGTTTCAGGTATTGGTGGTATAAGTACATGGAAAGATGCCGTAGAATTTATGTTGCTCGGCGCATCAAATGTGCAGGTTTGTACAGCCGCTATGAAACATGGTTTTAGAATAGTTGAAGATATGTGCGAAGGCATGAATAACTGGATGGATGAAAAAGGATATGCAACCTTAGAGGATTTTATTGGAAAATCTGTCGATAAAATAACACACTGGGAAGATCTCGATATTAACTACCATCATATCGCAAAAATAAACCAGGATAAATGTATCCACTGCGGACTTTGCTACATTGCGTGTGAAGATACATCCCATCAATCAATTAATTTAGAATATGGAAAACCTTATAATAAATATACCATTAAGGAAGAGGAATGTGTAGGTTGTAATTTATGCGAACTTGTTTGCCCGGTAGATGAATGCATCACAATGGAAGAACACCGTGTAGCTCCTGAATACCTTAACTGGATTGAGTTTCAAAAGAAGGGATTGCCTTTAAATGATCATTAATAGTTGATTTTTTGCATAATAAATTTGCAAATAAAATAAAAAGCTTAATGCCATATTTTACATACTAACAGGGTCAGCCTGAGCTTGTCGAAGGCGGGTTTGAAGAAGCACAACGTTTTCGACAAGCTCAGACTGACACTCCAATTAAATCGAACTTTTTAATGAACCTAGCAAAACCATTCGTGCCCATTTGTGCATTCGTGGCAATAAAAAATAACCCATGCAAATAAACTCCACCCGTCTCCAACAACATTTCGAAGCAATGAGCCTCATTGGAAAAATTGGCGAAACCGGCACCTGCCGTCCCACAATGACTGTTTTAGAAAAGCAGGGTTTTGAATTGGCGGCTTCATGGATGCAGGATGCAGGCATGAAAACCCATATCGATAATTTTGGAAACCTTATTGGTAGACTTGAGGGCGAGGATACAACGCTGCCGGTCTTAATGATGGGGTCGCATTTAGATTCGCAACCTTACGGCGGCCGTTTCGATGGTGTTGCAGGTGTGCTTTGTGCCATTGAAGTTGTAAAGGCAATGTCAGACAATAATATTAAACCCAGACGGAGTATTGAAGTGATTTCTTTTGCAGATGAAGAAGGCTGGCGTTTCAATAAAGGCCTTTTCGGCTCTCGTGGTATTTTAGGAAAATTGGAAGAAGGTGAATTAGAAAGGACTGACAAAGATGGCATCAGCAGAAAGCAAGCACTCATAGATTTTGGATGTGATCCCAACAATTTTAAAGCTTCAGAATATGCAGCCGGCAGCATTTATGCATTTTTAGAATTGCATATTGAGCAAGGTCCCATTTTAGATATTGCAAATAAACCTATCGGAATTGTTACCGGAATTTCAGGGCCGTTGTGGCTTACTGTAAAATTAAAAGGCATGGCGGGTCACACAGGTTCTGTGCCCATGCCCTTAAGAAAAGATGCATTACTTGGCGCTGCCGAAATTGTAGTAGCAGTAAATAAAATTGCAGCGCAAGATCCCTCAAACCCAACAGTAGGAACGGTTGCAACCATGCAGGTGTTTCCTGCAAGTAGAAATATTATTGCAGAAGAAGTTGAGTTTACCATCGATTTAAGAGACATTGATTTGCCCCGTCGCAAATTATATGAGCAACAATTGTACGCAGAAATAAAAACCATCTGCGGAAAACACCAGCTCACTTATACCATCACAGAAGACACCAACAGCGAACCTCGTTATTGCGCAGACTGGATAAAAAATATCATCAAAAAAAATTGTGAAAAGCAACATCTTGATGCGCCCGAACTTATGAGTGGGCCCTTTCACGACGCCCTTGCACTTTCTTACGCCTGCGATTACGGAATGATTTTCGTTCGCTGTAAAGATGGTATCAGCCACAATCCCAAAGAATTTGCATCGTGCGAAGATTTGGCGTTAGGTGCAGAAATTATGTATGGAACCGTGTTGGAAATGCTGTAGATTTTCTTTGAACATTTGGGGCTTTCGGCAGAGAATCTTTTTTCAGCATTTGTCAGGGCTGTCTGCAGTAGTGCCGCCACAAAGTTCATTAAAATGCAATGTTTATTATGGCGGCAGTTACTACTGCCCATACCTCAGCCCTTCAGTTTTTAAATTTCTGTTTGGCATTATGGATGTATTTTTATAAATATTATCTGGAAAGTAATATTTCTCTCCCAGCGATCTTCTATCCGTTATCATTGTTATTTATCTACAATTATGTCGTTCCACAGGAGCTAAAAGAAATATGACGTTTTCTCTTACTCGTAGAGGCAATAAAAATTCTAAATTTTTTTAACTGCCTTCCCCCATTTGTTATGCATCGTTCACATTTATTTTGTGCCATATAATTTCTTTAAATAGCAATACTATTTTGATGGATGGAATAGATTAGAACCTGCATTTATATAGTTTTGCTTTTAAAATTTAACCGAAATGAAATCTTTAATTCTTTCCTTTCTTTTTCTGATTTTGTGTCCCATATTAGTAAATGCACAACAAACTGGAAGTGTTACTGGTGTGGTAATAGACAAGGCAAGCCAACTAACACTCCAAAACATTTCAGTTGAATTACAAAACAGTTCAATTGGTATAATAACAGATTCATCAGGAAAATTTACCCTAAATAATATTCCCGTGAAAACATATAATATTATTTTTTCCGGCACCGGTTATAAAGCATTCACTTTATTTAATGTGGTTATTAATTCTGGGAACCAAAATAATTATACGATCGAATTAGAGACAGCAGCTTCTCTTTTAAATGAAGTCATTGTAAAGTCTAATAAAAAATCTGTAAGAGCTGCTACATTGGAAACACCATTAAGTGTACAACGTCTCACCAGCGAAGAAATAAAAAGTAGTCCAGGTGGAAATTTTGATATCAGTAAAGTGATACAGACTTTACCTGGTGTAGGTAGTGGACCACAAGGCGGAACTTTTCGCAATGACATAATTATAAGAGGCGGTGCACCTAATGAAAATGTTTTTTATCTAGATGGAATTGAAATACCGGTAATAAACCATTTTCAAACACAGGGTAGTAGTGGTGGTCCACAGGGGATTTTAAATGTAAGTTTTATAGAGGATGTGAAACTGAGTTCATCAGCATTTGATGCACGATACGATAATGCATTAAGTTCTGTTTTTCAATTCAAACAAAAGAACGGTAATCCAAATAAATTTCAAGGAAATTTTAGGCTTAGCGCTACAGAAGCTGCACTTACGCTTGAAGGTCCATTATCAAGAAATAAAAAAACCACCTTTTTAGCTTCTGTAAGAAGATCATATCTACAACTACTTTTCGAAGCAATTGATTTACCTATTCGTCCAAATTATTGGGACTTTCAAACTAAGATCACCCACAAAATAAATAACAAAACCACACTTACGTTCTTAGGCATTGGCGCATTAGATGAGTTTCGTTTTGCAACACCAAAAGAATCATCTCCTGAAAAATTATATCTTATAAATTCCAGTGTATTGGTAAACCAAAAAAACTATACAGTTGGTGCATCTTTAAAGAAAACTATTCCCAATGGATTTTGGAACCTGGCATTGAGTAGAACTTCATTTAACAACGACATAGAGCGTTTTGAAGACAACCATAATCCTAAGGAAGCAAGTAAATCTTTAGATATTGTAAGTACTGAAAACGAAAATAAATTGAGGTTTGATGTAAACAAAACTTTAAAAGCATGGAAATTATCTTATGGTTTTAATGCTCAAGTTGCAGATTACCGTAACAGAACATTTAGTGTAATCAGCAAAGAATTTAGGGATGGTTCGGGAACGGTTATACAACCTGCAGAGAGTATTGTTTTCAATAGTCCGCTTAATGATTTTTTACGCTATGGTGCATTTATACAGGCAGGTAGGAGATTTATGAATGATAGATTAGGAATGTCTGCCGGCATCCGTAGTGATATGAATACGTTTACTACAGATGGAAATAATCCTTTGCAAACATTATCTCCACGCATTTCTTTAAGCTATGTGTTAGCAGATAAATGGACATTCAATTCATCTTTTGGTATTTACCATAAAATTGCTCCCTATACAATTTTAGGATTTGCAGATATGAATAATGTGTTGGTCAACAAAAATTCAAAATACCAACAAAGTAACCATTACACTTCCGGCTTTGAATATTTACCAAATGATGGTTTGAGATTTACCATTGAAGGTTTCTACAAACAATATAGTAAGGTGCCGGTATCTGTTCGCAATGGTATTTCCCTCTCCAACCTTGGTACAGATTTTACTTTGCTAGGAAACGAAGCAATAACAACGAATGGTAAAGGAAAAGCTTATGGAACAGAATTCTTCGTACAGAAAAAATTGACAAATAAATTCTTTGGTATTTTATCATACACTTTTTATAGAAGTTTATATAGCGGCATTGACAATAAATTTATTGCGAGTACATGGGATAACAGACACTTGGTAAGCATTACATGGGGTTATAAGTTTCCTCGAAATATAGAGCTAGGTTTAAAATTCCGTTACCAGGGAGGATCGCCATTCACGCCATTTGATGAAAATCTTTCAAGGCTGAATTATTTAACCACGGGCAGAGGAACTTTTGATTACAACAGACTTAACAGTGAAAGAATAGGAAGTTTCAATAGCAGCGATGTTCGTTTAGATAAGAAGTGGAATCTTAGAAATGTAACCATTGATTTGTTTTTAGATGTTACCAATTGGTACATCAGTAAAAACCCTCCAATACCTGAATATACTTTTCAAAGAAATGCAGCCAACACCGCATTTGTTACTACAGATGGTCAGCCAATAAAAGCAAATGGTAGTAATGCCATACCTACGTTTGTAAATAATGATGACCCATTTGTAACACCAACCGTTGGACTTATTGTAGAATTTTGATCAAAGAATTCTTATTCACTGGAATGGTTATTGTATAATATTTTTTAAAAATATATTTTATATGAAAATTTTAATGGTATTAACTTCCCACAGTGAATTGGGTGATACAGGAAAGAAGACAGGATTTTGGATAGAAGAATTTGCTGCACCATATTATCTTTTTCAAGATGCTGGTGCTGAAATTACAATTGCTTCCCCAAAGGGCGGCCAACCTCCAATTGATCCAACAAGTGATAAGCCTGAAAATCAAACTCCTGCAACTATAAAATTTAAAGCAGATGAGGAATTGCAGAAAATATTATCTCAAACAAAAAAATTAAGTGAAATAAGCCAGGAAGATTTCGATGCTGTTTTCTATCCCGGCGGTCATGGTCCATTGTGGGATCTTACCAATGACAATGATTCAATAAAATTAATCGAAGATTTTTGGAAAAATAAAAAACCTGTTGCGGCTGTTTGCCACGCACCGGCAGTGTTGTTAAATGTAAAAGATGAAAATGATGATGCATTGGTAAAAGATAAAAAAGTAACCGGCTTCACCAACTCAGAAGAAGAAGCAGTTCAATTAACAGACATAGTACCATTTTTATTGGAAAACGAGTTGAAAAATAAAGGTGGGATTTATTCTAACAAAGGGGATTGGGCTTCTTATGTTGTATCAGATGGTTTATTAATAACTGGGCAAAACCCACAATCATCAGAAGCTGCTGCAGAAGAATTAATAAAACTTTTAAAAAATAATTCTTAATAAATATTAAGAATAAAACAAATTTTAAAAACCGCTTTATAAAATTAGAGCGGTTTTTAAATTTAAATAGCTTGTAACACAAATAAATAGTTATGCAAACAATTACTCCAGCATTTATCAGATCAATTCTAAAAGAAAGAATAGCCGATTCACATAAAGGTACTTATGGGCATGCCTTACTAATTGCGGGTAATACAGGTAAAATGGGTGCTGCTGTAATCGCTACAAAAGCTTGCGTACGATCAGGTGTTGGTCTTGTAACCGTTAATATTCCTTTTATGGAGCAACTAACTATTCAAGTTTCTGTGCCTGAGGCCATGATTAACTTTAGAGAAAATTTTGATAATGATTTTGACAATTTTGCAGCTGTAGGCATTGGTCCCGGTATTGGTACAAATAGACTGGAAAGAAAGATATTAAAGGAGCTTATAAAAAATTTTAATAAGCCAATAGTATTTGATGCGGATGCATTAAATATTTTTTCCAATTCAAAAAAAATGATGGAGAAAATTCCTGCAAATTCCATTATTACTCCACACCCAAAAGAATTTGACAGGTTATTTGGAAACCATCCTTCATCAGAAGAAAGAAGAAATACTGCTATAAAGATGGCGCAACAATTAGATATAGTTATCATCTTAAAAGGTCATCAAACTTTCATAACCGATGGAACATCACATTATCAAAATACAACTGGTAATTCAGGCTTGGCAAAAGGTGGTTCGGGAGATGCATTAACAGGTTTAATAACAGGTTTACTTTCGCAACAATATGAAAGTTTACAAGCTTGTTTAATTGCGGTTTATTTACATGGTTCAGCGGCAGATATTACATTAGAAAAACATTCTATGGAAACGATGGTTATTACAGATGTTATAGAAAACTTTGGGCCGGCGTTTAAACAAATTGTAGCTTTATAATATATGAAATTCATCATTATATTTTCTGATATCTTGGCTTATTGTTAAATGATATTTCTCTAACAATTTGTAGCAAACCTTTTGTCGTATGTAGTTTATAAAAAAAACTTACATAAAATGACAAGACAAATAAATTTAATTTCTTTTTCTTTTTTGGTGTTTTTTTCTGTGTTTTTAGTTTCCTGTAAAAAAGATATTAAAGAAGATTTAGCTACTAACTTAACGCCCGCGCCACCTGTAACAACAGACACATCTACAGGTACGGTCAATGCCCCCAACTTAAACAATGTTGCTTTTCAAAAAACGCAGGATTGGTATTTATGGAACACACAATTACCTACAAGTTTTAATGGTGCAGGCTATCAAGATCAGGCTGCTGTTATGACAGCTATCCGCCAATATAGTCTAGAAACCGGTTTTGCAACTCCTGTAGATAAATGGAGTTTTGCCATGAAGAAAACAGAATGGGATCAAATTAGTGGCGGAATGAGTTCTGTTTCATCTACAAGTAATGCTGCTGGAGATTTTGGTATCACAGTTTTCTTTCGTGCAGAAGGAGATTTGCGTGTAAGGTTAACAGAACCGAATTCACCTGCGGGAGCACAAGGTATTAGAAGGGGATGGAGGATAACTAAGATAAATGGAAACTCAAATATTACCACTACCAATTCTCAATTTATAATTGATAATATTTACAATGCTACATCTGCAACTGTTACTTTTCTTAAGCCAGATGGTTCATCAGTAGATGTTCAATTACAAGCAGCACATTACGCAGACAAACCAGTTTATTTAGATACGGTTATAAATTCTGCGAGCGGCAATATTGGGTATTTGGTGTACAGTTCATTCTTAGGAAACATGAATCAAACCTCAGCTGAATTTGCAAGAGTTTTCAATAAATTTTCTGCGGCTGGCGTTACAAACTTAATTGTTGATTTGCGTTATAATGGTGGGGGTTATGTTGCATTACAAGAGCAATTAGCAAATTATATTATTAATAACTCAGGTACTGGTAACATAATGATGCGTCAAATTTATAATAACAATCATATCTCTGAAAACTCGACGGCATACTTTAATAAATTAGGAAATGTGCAGCTAAACAAAGTATATTTTATTGTGGGTAGAGGTACTGCTTCTGCAAGCGAATTGCTAATAAATAATTTGAAACCTTATATGGATGTTAGGTTAATTGGAAACTCTAATACTCATGGAAAACCTGTTGGGTATTTCCCAATTGCTAATGGTGACTGGTATGTATTTCCTGTTTCTTTTAAAACGGTAAATAAAAATGGTGAAGGAAATTATTATGGAGGATTTGCACCCAATGCTTTTGTGGCTGATGGTTTAGATAAAGATTGGGGAGATGTAACAGAAGCCAGTTTGGCAAGTGCTATCAGAAATATAAACAGTGGAAATTACAGGGGAAATACAGAACCTGTATACCATGAATCTCCCATGGTGGATGCAGGTAACGATGCTTTGGAAAAGCCAATGTTGAAAGTAACCATTGGAAAAAAATAAGATTTGATTTAAATAATGGATACCAATTTTCTACTTAATAGGTAAGATAGAAAGTTGGTATTTTTTTTATCTTAATAACGAGATATCTCCTGTCTGTCTTTTCGTTTGCCCATCTACAAATTGAGCATCGAGTGTATAAGTGTAAACATCCATGGCTTGCAGTTTGCCTTTGTAAAATCCATCCCAGCCATCCTTTTTATTATTGCTTTTAAACACAACTTCACCCCAGCGATTATAAATTTTCCATTCCATTTTTTCAATACCAAAACCACGTACGTACACAATTCCGTTGCTACCAAATTTACCCGGAGTAAATGCATTTGGTACATCTAACAATGGAATGATAATTACATTTACTACCAAATTAAAAGTATCTGTACATATCAAATTATTAAAAGCATATAATGTTACTTTGTAGCCACCGGTTTTATTAAATTCATGTGTAGGCTCAAACAATGTAGAGGTTGCACCATCGCCAAAATCCCATAAATAACTATTGGCATCGGTAGATAAATTTCTAAACTTTACTGCAACATTCGGCTCCGGTGGAATTGGGCTATAATCAAACAATGCATTTGGTACATTACTTACTTTCACTGTAAAATAGGCCGAAGTATCAGTAAGGTTACAAGTGTTTGGATTAGATGCTATCAACCGGTATTTATATACTCCTCCTGTGGTAAAAGTAAAGTTAGGCTCTTCTGCATTTGATGTTCCAATAAGAGTTCCTGCTTCATTTACAAACTGCCATTCCCAGCTTGTTGCAAACAATGAATTATTTAAAAATGTATAGGTGACCGGTGCGCATGCATCTTTAATAACATCAGGAATTGCTTTTACATTTGGTTCCACAATAATTTTTACAGTATCTGTAATGGGTGCATTACAAAAGCGTGGATCTATCACCGTCATGGTAACAAAGTATGTTCCTAAACTTGCGTAAGTGTGTTCTCTTATAGGCAATTTATTGGTAGTATCTTTTGGCGAACCATCGCCATAATCCCACACAAAAGAGGTAGGTACAAATTGAGTTCCATCAAAAGTTGTTGAGGTATTTTCAAAAGTATATTTGTTGATATTGCAAGGCTCTACCCGTTTAGCAATGAAGGAAGGAAAAACTCTTCTGTCAGAAACTGTAATGGTAATGTAAGAAGTGTCTCTAATATTACATGTTGTAGAGTCTTCTGAAATTAACCTTACTCTATAAACCCCTGTTGCATTATAAAAATGAGATGTATCTGGGTGATTGGTAATAGCATCAGTATTATTTGGAAAGTTCACAGCGTCAAAGTTCCAGAAATATGTTACGCCTTTTTGGAGTGTATCTTTAAAGGAAACCAAAATGGGAAAGCACCCCACAGTATCATTTAAAACACCGTTAATAGATGATTGAATTTCTGTAGCTACGCCTGCAAAATCTAAATCAATTTTTACAGCGCCCAGGTTACAATTACTGCTGGGGTTTGTTGGTCCCCATACATTACTAGGAAAAGTTGGAAAAGTTGCTGGCCCAAATGCCAAACAATTCGCACACATGGCTTGATAGATAACACCATTAGCATCAAAGCGGCTGGTACCACCATCCACATGCTCACCGGCAGCACCATTCTGACCAAAATGAGAACCGAATAATTGTGATTGTGCATTTTTTTTCAATACAAAAAAATAGAAGTCGCTACCATCTGGCGGAAATGGAGCAAGCGGATTAATTTCCGGCAAACCCGTTGTACCACTATTTGAATATCCACCATTTACATTTCCTCCCCAACCAGATACATACACGTTTTCACATCTGTCAACCAAAAAAGCAATGGGCGAAATATTAGGTGTTGGTACATCGGTGCCAAACTTTGTACTGTAAACAAATGACGATAAATCAGGTTGTAATTTTGCTATAAATTGTTTAGCATTCAGGTTACTAAAAATTGCGTTGGAAGATACCGGCCAATTTCCAGTAGTGGTACCCATAATGTATGGAAATCCATATCGGTCGAATTTTAAACCATACACCAAATCAACAAGTGTAGTACCAATAAAAGTTTTTTTAAGAATAGTATTGCCATTACTATTAAATTCTGTTACAAAACCATCAATATCTCCTATAAAATTTGGGTTGATAGTATTTACAGCATTGCCGGGTAAATTAGTACTTGTAGTAGCGCCACCCACAAATAAATTTCCTGTTAGTGGATTAATAGCTGCTACAAAACATGCATCATCTCCACTACCGCCGTAATAAGTAGAAAATATAATAGAAGTTAAATTAGGAGTCATTTTTAAAATTACACCATCTTGCACACCGCCTGATGTTGCTTGCAAAGCAGCTACTGTAGGGAAGTTTGTTGATTGTGTGCAAGAAACTAAAATAACATTATTAAGGTTGTCCAATATCACTTCACTCCTTGCATCATCACCATAGTTTCTTCTAATACTTGTGTCGCCACTTATGCCGACATAATTATTTTTGTCCTTAATATTCATACCGTCATTACCACTACCACCAATTTTTACAGAACCCAAAATAGCCGTTCCTGTTGCATTTAATTTGGTTAAAACGATGTCATAATTTGTTCCTGTTGAAGGTATGCTAGTAAGTAATGGATAGTTTGGTGAATTGGTTCTGCCAGCAATAATCAAATTACCATTTGCATCTGCAATCATACTGTGTGGTTGCTCTTCTGCATTACCACCAATATAAGTTGCGTACAATCTTTGCCTGCCATCAGGCGAAAATTTTAAAATACTAATATCATAATCACCGGCACTAAATGCGGATTGATACGCACCGGTACTTACTGGAAAACCTGTACCAAATGTTATACCCCCAGCAAAAAAACTACCGTCCGGACCGGGGGTAGCAGTGTAGCCCCAATTGTCTGCAGTGCTTCCTGTAAAAGAAGAGAATATTAATTGTGGATCTATAACCAGTGTTTGTTTATCGTCATATTTTTCTATTTTAAAACTGACAATATTATTTTTTACAACATATTTTGTATTGATATTTGAAGAGCCCGCCAACCCTGTCTGATAAGAATAGGGAGCCAGTTCTTTTACTTCACCTACTGAAGTGCCAACAATTAATTCATTGTTTTTTGTTGTAATAAAATCTGCGCCATCATATTCTAATGCTATCATAGCTGGGTTGCCACCCGGATGCACAATAAAATCATATTTTAATTTGTCGGCAGTTGAATAATACCTAACATCAATATTAGGGTAGATATTTTTATAGGTAATGGCTGTATAAATTTTACAATCGCCTGCCCATTTACTTTTATCATTTCCAATAAAATAATTATTATATGATGGTTGAATTTTTTCTGGCTGTAGAGTAGGGTTGATATTGGAACCTTTAAAAGAAACTTTGTATGTGTGTGAATGGAGACTATCTTTTGTGGAAATATCTATAATTTTTGATCCCCCACCGTGCCTTACCGCCCCCATTTTTTTTATATCCTCAGCATTGTGTAATAAAACGGTAAAACCATTTTTTTCTAAAAAGAAAGAACCGGTTTTAAAATCGCCCCTGTAATTTACTAAGCTGTTCCATTGTCCTTTATTTTGTACAAATTGCATTTGTCCCCATACAATATTGATTACAATTGTACAAGAGAGCGTTAGTATTAGGTAAGGTATTTTATAGGTAGATTTCAACCAATTTTTTTACAATTTAAAGAAAAAAAGGCAAAATCAATATTACGAATAATGAAAATACATGGTTTATCATAAAAATTTTAATTCTCAAATATCTTGATTGTTTTATTTTATTTTAAGGGGCTATTTTTTTTTGATATTTCTTGGTACAGACTTACACAAAACTGCATCAAATAAGGCCCAATTGTTTTGCCTATTTGTAGATGTTTTTGCAGAATTTATATAAGTCAAGATTATTTTTGAATCATCGCATAAGGTTACCGATTTTGTTTCGCCAGAGTAAAATATAAAATTTACACTTGGGCATTTTCCGGCACTAATATTTATGCTGGCAGATTTTGCATCTTTTTTTACTAAACTACATTCAATACCTTTTCTACTCAAATTATTTTTTTCATATGTTTTTCCATTAAAAACAACATAGTCTTCTCCTAGACCTAAGTAAGTAAAAATTGTGTCGCAATTTCGCACTGTTTCTTGTGTTAGATTTTCCTCTATAAATACCGCTCCTATTATGGTATCAATCTTTAATTGTTCTATAATAACCCTAACAGAATAGTTACCTGAAGAATTATAGGTAGCATCTATTTCTTTTGTAATTGTTGATCTGTTTTCTCGGGGGAAAGTGAAATTTTCACAGATGTACAATGCTTTGTTTTGTTTGATTCCTTTTTCGCTTAAGCATATTTTTCCTGTATAATTGATGGAAGAAGAAGCTTTGGTCAAATTTTGGAAACCAACAGTGAAAGCTATTGGGAATTTATTTTTAATATTTATCCGAGAAGGGAATTTTGAATTATTAAAAAAAAACTTTTCCGGCTGGGGGTCGTTTAATTTCTTAATTCGTACGTTAATGGATTTGTTTTTTGTATCAGGTTTATATTGTAAACTCACTTGTGACGTGCGAAAATAATTACTATATATTTTCTTGATTTCATTAGCAGAATATTGGTGTTCTTGATTGTGGTATTCAATTTCACTTGCTCTAATGTTTATATCTGATGTAAGAGCTGAACTTTTGTAACCAATCTTAATTAAATCGTTCTTAAACCTGTTTGCTTGTGGTATTAAAATTTCATCCGATAAAGAAATTGATACTGATTGTACATGTACCGCATCGTCATATAAGTAGATTTTGGCAACATCCGTATTGCCTTTTGATTGAACAGATTTTACCAGTTCAAACTTTTTTTCGGGGAAGTATGTTTTTAAACATACTAACAGGTTTTTTAATGAATCTCTAAACCTGTCATCATAATATTTAATTTCGTTTGCAAGGGTTCTTATGTAAGCTCGAGGAGTAGTAGTTACATTGAAAGTTTTGTTTAAGCATGTTTTTGTCTGCATTATTTTTGACACGGGTAACCCCTCTCCATATATAAATTGAATGGATAATTTTTTCTCTTTTTCTACAGTCTGAATGGTATCTCCCAATAACAACTCACGAAGCTTATTTGTTGTAAAATTTGGTAAGACATTCAATTCTTTTTCCCCTGTTATCGTAATATCTTTTCGGGTATTTTCCCCACTTCGTATTGTAATGTTTTTTAAAGGGAAGCCCGCCTTTAATAAATTATCAGCATGGGTAAACATTTCCTGTCTTCCTATGGCACTATCAAAAATCACCATATTTGCAATTGGCTTTTCATATTCTGATGTGGATTTTACTTTTATTGAATATCCGGTTTCTTCAAATGCTTTAAATACCGCAGAAGTATCTTCTTTGAAACCTGGGTTGTAAAATACATTTAATATCTTAGGTTCACATCCTACAAGTGTTATATGATGCGTGCCTGCAGCCATTGGCATTTCTGCAGTAAAAAACTGCCCATTGATGGATAGCTTGCATACCATATTTTTAGTGCTATCATTTAGGTTATTGAAAATAGCGTTTCCAGATAAACTATCATTGGAAGTAATTTTTCTATTCAGTAAAAGAGTTGTCTCATTCAATATTTCTAAATTGGCACTTGTATCTTTTGATGAATTCAATAACTGATTGAAACAATTTTTTGTATCTAATATTATATTAGTTGTATTAATTTTTTGTGTAGATGTATCAGCAAGTTTTAAATAGTTGTTTATGCTACTTTTTGCAAGGGTATTCTTATTATAAAATAAATAACCCAATATTAGTAAACATGCCATTGCACAAGTAGCGTAGCGGGCTAGTTTTTTATTCCGTTTTAAGCGTTCATGCTTTATTTTGTTTAATTGTTCTGCTTCTTTGTTGTGAATATATTTTTCAATCCCAATATTTTCGTTATCATTATTTACAGGTGTATTCCAATTGCCTTTTTCAGTTTCTTTTTTTTCTATATATATTTTAAATGCATTGTCAGATAAGTTTTCTTTTTTATAAAGTGAGATAAATTTCTCCTCGCCTTCCTGTATATTTTTATCCTCTGTAAATTTTTGTATGCCTGTGGCAAATAACACAAAGCTATTGGCGTACCTGCTTATTTGTTTTTCTTCGTAAGTAAATTGGTCATCACCCAATTGTATTTCATCAAGCATTTTTAAAAAAGCATCTCTTGCTTTTATTTCATTTTCGCTGGTAAGTACTTTCAGTAATTCAAGCCTGGTTGTAGTAGGAAAATTCCCTTCATGTACCCATTGTATTCTTGCAAGTTTTAGCAGGTTTTCGTAATTTATTTTTGAAGGGTTGTTTACAACTGCTTTCCCAATTTCAAGTATTACTTCCCAATATATTTTTGGATGTATGGCGAGTGCACATAACCATTGAAAAAGTTCCTCATCGTTTAAATAGTCCTGCAAACCTTTAATTGAATTAAAATCTACATGTTTGGATTCGTATGTATAAAGTTGCCCCATCTGCAATGAGGTATCAGTGCTGTTAGCGTCCATTGCTCTAATTAATTCTAAGAGTCCTACCACATCTGCCGGTATTACATTGAAAAACGTTGAGAGCATTTTTTCATTTCTTCCCCAATCATTAAAATTTATTGGGGTTACCAATATGCGATGTTGCCAATATGCAAAACCAATTGTTATGCTTTCTTTTAATGCAGGCGCATTGTATTCAGGAAAATTGGTACCATCTGTAAAAAATATGAGTGTACAATTGTAATACCTGTCTTTTAAGGTTTGCAATGTTGTGCGTGGTCCATCTTCGTCGGTGTAAAATTTATCTGGTATTTGATAGTAAAAATAAAAGTCAAGCTTTACCTGGTGTTGAATAAGGTACATAGCTAAATAACTAAATAGCTTTATCTGCTGGCTGTTTTTATAGGCCTGATCTATCAGAAAAAGGCATTGTCTTGTTTGTTGTTTTTGCGAAAACCAAGGCGTGGGAAAACCTCTGTTTGCTATACTCTGCTTAATGGTTTTAGAAATATCGAGATAAAAATCCGGGCTGTCAATTCTTTTCTTTAAATGATTTGATAACCGCAATAAATCATATGTATAACTAATATTTTTATTTCTGTTTAAAAATTTTAGGTCATAAGGAGGCTTGTTGCCATTAAAAAAATCAACTTCGGTATTGTTACTACTACTAATTTTCTTTTTAT
>JANPIF010000168.1:0-2292 GCA_031424845.1 Ferruginibacter sp. | reverse complement strand
CCCGCTTCGTATATTTTAGTACAACAGGTAAATGGTAAAGGTGTGTTTTCATTTTGCATGTGCCCGGGTGGAATTATTGCACCGGCCGCTACAGATGAGGGAGAACTAGTTGTAAATGGCTGGAGTCCATCAAAGAGAAACAATCCTTTTGCAAACAGTGGGATGGTAGTACAGGTAGAAAAAGAAGATGCGGTAAAAAGTTTAATAGAAGAAGGATTTTATGTTGATGAAAATGATCCACTTTTATTTATGAAATTTCAACAATTAATAGAACAAAAAGCATTTACAGCAGGTGGAGGAAATTTTGCGGCACCAGCACAACGAATGGTCGACTTCGTTAATAATAAATTATCAACAACACTTCCAAAAAATTCTTACCTGCCAGGATTGACTTCCGTAAAACTTAATACAGTATTACCATCATTTATTTATACTTCTTTAGCAGAAGGTTTTAAAATGTTTGGTAAAAAATTAAAAGGGTATTACACCAATGAAGCTGTTGTTGTAGCCGTGGAAAGCCGTACCTCAAGCCCTGTTCGTATTCCACGAAACACTGATAATTTACAGCACCCACAATTTACAAATTTATATCCCTGTGGCGAAGGTGCAGGTTATGCAGGGGGCATTGTAAGTGCCGCTATGGATGGAGAACGAGTGGCTAATGCTATTGCTGGAGGATTACTTTAATTATGCACTTGTAGTTACAGTTGAATCGTACAAAGTAACAGCCAATTTATTTTGCACAGTTTTATTTAGAAATTTATACAATATATCAGCAACAAGCAACAGCGAAAAAAATAGACATCCAAAAACAAAACCACCTCCACCATATAATATTTTGGAAGGTTTTATCTGATCAAATGGAGCAACAGGCCTATCTAAAATTTCAATGATAGGTGTAACCTTTTGTTTACGCCACAAAGCTTCTTCCCTATTGGAAGCTGCACCATTCCTTTGTGCCAATACCAATAATTTATTATTTTCTAAATTTTCTTTTGGTACAATATACTGAAGCTTGCCTGGCTGTACAAATAGTGTTGTATTATTTAATTGAATTCTCTGGTTATCAAATTTTCTAAGCACCCTTTCTAATGAATCAACTTTTTTTTGCGTAAAATCAAAATCAAATTGTGCTTTTTTAATTTTAAGTTCTTTGTAAAATTGAGAAATCTTATCTATTAAAATTAAACTTGTGGGAGTAAGGAGTTTTTCATTTTTACTAACAAAAGTCATTTCCAACAAACTGTTTTTATTAAATTTTACCGTGTAATAATCTTTCAATAACGAAGCCCCTGTAGATATCAATTCGGGATCGGTAGAAGGTATTTTAATTAGCGGCTTAAAATAAGATTTATACTTATTGTAATCTTCAATGAGCACCAGTGCAATTGTTTTGTTGCCAAAGATTGGTAATCTTTCAGACACCACTGCTTCTCTCGTTCTTCTACTTCTACCTACTTCTTCAATATTTACATTTGCTTCATCACTCAATGTTTTTGAATTTGTACTTCCCCCTAAAAGTTCACTAATTTTAGAAGATGCAGATTTATCATCTGGTCCCGCAGTAAGTGGGTAAACAGTAGATTTTACAGAATAAATAGTTGGAATTGTACGAGCGTACATGTACAATAAAAATGCAAAAAATAGTCCTCCAAAAAATATCAATAATTTAAGGCGGCTTAATCTTCTAATAATATTTCGTAAGAGTTCTTGTGTTGTCACAATAATATTAGTTTACATTTTTTAAAACTATCGCTGTAAGGATTAATGGAACTACTGTACCAAGGGTCGTTTTTAATATGTCAGTAACCTCTTGTCCTTGTGGTCTATCCGGTACAGTAATAAAAGACCCCTCTTCTACTCTTGGATAAAAATGGAAAAACAAAAAGTTTTTGGTTCTTCTACTTTTTCCATTTGCATAGGTTACAAAAATTCTGCTTCTCCAAGGGCGAATACCAAATCCTCCGGCTTTATCTATATAATATCCTACATTGGTATGCTCTTTATCGTATGATATTTTCAGAGGGGATTGTACTCTTCCCTGTACACTTACAAAAGGATTAATTTCTGGAACAAATACTATGTCTTTTTCCTGTAAAACGATATCGTATTTTGAATTTTTATATTTTAATGCTTTGTATAAATCAATACTTACTGGTTCATCAAGTGATTTGGTATTTAAAGCCATTGGGATTAAATTTCCAACGCTATCATACAATGCCTGTGGTATAACTTTTTCTCTAAAATTTTCAGTTTTCCTTCTAAACAATACGGCTCCTGCAAGATTGGCAT
>JANPIF010000167.1:0-3094 GCA_031424845.1 Ferruginibacter sp. | reverse complement strand
TATGCAGGCATAAGCATCAGCAATATTACTGTAGCAGAAAGTCCTACATGGTTACAAAATAAATTGAGAAGCATTGGCCTAAAACCAATTAATAATATTGTAGATATTACCAATTTCATTTTACACGAAACCGGCCAACCTTTGCATGCTTTTGATGCAGCAAAAATAACCGGGAACTCAATAATAGTTAAAAGTGCAATAAGCGGTGAAACATTTAAAACTCTGGATGATAAGGAAAGAAAATTGTCTACAGGAGATTTAATGATTGCCAATGCAGAAGAAAATATGTGCATGGCGGGGGTTTATGGAGGCAAAGAGAGTGGCGTATCTGTCAACACAAAGAATATATTTTTAGAAAGCGGATGGTTTAACAATGAAACGATACGTAAAACATCTTTAAAGCACGAGCTAAGAACTGATGCTGCTACTCGTTTTGAAAAAGGTGTAGATATAAGTAACACCGTTAATGTATTAAAAAGAGCAGCATTATTAATTAAAGAAATTGCTGGAGGGGAAATAAGCAGCGATGTAATTGATGTTTATCCTGCTCCTGCTGAAAGAACTACTGTTTCATTAAAATACCATTATCTAAAAAAATTAAGTGGTAAAAACTACCATGCAGATACTATTAAAAATATTTTAACAGCCCTTGGGTTTGAAATACAGAAAGAAGGTATTGATGAAATATGGGTAAATGTTCCTTTCAGCAAAACAGATATAACTATTGGGGCAGATATTGTAGAAGAAATTATGAGAATTGACGGCTTAGATAATATTGAAATACCTGCTACAATTTCTATTGCGCCATCTGCTGATTATAACAACGAAAAGCATGAGCTTAAAGAAAAAATTGCCAACTTTTTAAGCAATAATGGTTTTAGTGAAATTTTTACTAACAGTATTACAGATAGTAAATATTATACAGAAGAAATTTTGAATACTACAGTGAAAATGATGAATAACTTAAGTGCAGATTTGGATGTCATGCGCCCATCATTATTACAAACCGGTTTAGAAGTAATAGCTTATAATATCAACAGAAAAAATGCTGATTTAAAATTCTATGAATTTGGAAAAATATATGGCACCAGTGGCATAGGGAAATATTCAGAAGAAAATAGACTGGCAATATACAGTACGGGCATTGTTGCAGAAAGTAGCTGGCAGCAAAAAGAAAAGAAAGCAGATTTTTATTTTTTAAAGGGGCTTTGCGAAAAAATTATTGCTGCATGCGGTATAAAAAATGCGGTAGCTGAAATTGCTGAAAATAATGATATGGAATATTTAATCACTTTCTCTGCAAATAAAATTGAGATTGGAAAGGTGGGAAACATATCATCAAATAAATTGAAACAGTTTGGTATTAAAGAGCCTGTTTTTTTTGCTGACCTTGCCTGGGATGAAATTATTTTACTTCAACAAAAAAATAATTTAGCGTATAAAGAAGTTTCTAAATTCCCCTCAGTACAAAGAGATTTGGCTATTATTCTTGACAAAAAAGTAAATTACTCCAGTGTGGAAGCTGCTATAAAAGCAAGCAATATTATCGCATTAAAAAACAT
The DNA here is from genome assembly GCA_031424845.1 of Ferruginibacter sp. GTDB lineage: Bacteria > Bacteroidota > Bacteroidia > Chitinophagales > Chitinophagaceae > Ferruginibacter. Next base: position 1,532 of record JANPIF010000167.1, on the reverse strand, counting down.
AAGGTTGTTCGATGTTTTTGAAAGTGAAAAACTAGGTACAGATAAACGTTCTATGGCTGTAAGTTTTACATTTAGCGATGACACAAAAACGCTTGCAGATGCTGATACAGATGGTATGATGAATAAAATAATTGCCTCATTAGAAAAACAATTAAACGCAACTGTAAGAAAATAATTTTGGCAGAATTAACCGACAATATAAAACAGCTAAATACTAAACTTCAGCAATTATTAAAACAGTATAATAATTTGCTGATTCAGAATGCACAACAGGCAAAAACCATTGTAGAATTAAAACAAACTGAAGAACAACAAAGAAATGCTTTAGATGAAATGAAACAAGAACAACTCATATTAAAAGCTTCTTTAGATAAAATGGATGAAACAGAAAAAAAGCAATTAGAGAAAAAGATAAACAGTTATATCCGCAATATTGATAAAACAATTTCTTTACTAGGCCATAAACAAAATGCATGAGTGAATTAATTCCCATAAACATTGTAATTGGCGATCGTACTTATCGCATAAAAACCAGTGCAACTGATGAAGAAATAATCAGGAAAACGGTAAATATGATTAATGACAAAATCATAGAATTTAAAACGCAGTTTGCCGGAAAAGATATGCAGGATTATATAGCCATGGTAATAATTTGGTACGCTACACAAAACGCTGGGGGAGAAGGAAATTCAATGCTTAAAAAAGAAATGGCTGACGCATTACTAAAAATGGAATTACAAATTGACGATGCATTAAATATCCGTTCTAATTCATAAATATTCCGAGTGTATCATTTTATACTTATTTACTTTACTTATAGCCCTTTAAACTCATTTGCAGTTAGAGGGCTTTTTCATATCTTCGCCATATACCCTCTTTTAGGAGAGGGTTTTATATATATTGTGTATTACAAAAAAACTACTATTAAATGGAACCAATTATAATTTACATCATTATCGGAGTTGTAGCGCTGCTGGCAGGCATCTTTGGTGGCAAAGCAATCTTTGCAAAAAATACTGATAAACAAGTACAGGAGGCAGAGCTGGAGGCTAAAAAACTTATTGCAGAAGCTCAATTAAAAGCAGATACCTACAAAAAAGAAAGAGAAATTGAAGCAAAAGAACGCTTTGCTCAAATGAAAATTGATAGTGAAAAAGATATCATGCAGCGCACTCAAAAAATTGTAGAAGGTGAAAATAAAATCAAACAAAAAGAACAAAGTCTTAACCAAAAAGAAGCAAATGTAGATAAGCAGGTAAAAGACAATGAGGTTATTAAAGACAACCTTAACAAGCAAATTGAAATCGTAAACGTAAAGCGTACCGAGCTGGAGAAGCATCAGGAAGAGCATATTAAAAGATTAGAAAAAGTAGCAGGTCTAACTGCAGAAGATGCAAAAGCACAACTAATAGAAGGATTAAAGCAAGATGCGCATGCACAGGCTATCACACTTCAACAAGAAATTATTGAAGATGCTAAATTAAAAGCCAACAAAGAAGCCCGTAAAATTGTTATTCAAACCATTCAGCGTA
>JANPIF010000166.1:0-20456 GCA_031424845.1 Ferruginibacter sp. | reverse complement strand
GTTGAGTTTAAACAGCAAAAACGCCCCAGATTTGCGCATAAGCGAGGGTTATAGAGATATGCTGAAGGATTATGACAAAGGAACCAAAAAAGATAAGCAACAAAAAGAAGCGGTGTTATTTATAAAGCAAAAAATAGACAGTGCAAAATGGTTTATAGATGCCATTAAGCAAAGGCAAAATACTTTGTTGAATACTATGGAAGCCATAATGAATTACCAGCACGATTTTTTTGTAACTGGTGATGAAACGGAACTTAGACCCATGATTTTAAAAGATATTGCCGAGCGTACTAATCTCGATATATCTACCGTAAGCCGGGTGGCAAACAGCAAATTTGTACAAACAGAATTTGGTACATATCGCTTAAAATTCTTTTTTAGTGAGAGTTTACAAACCGACAGTGGAGAAGAAGTAAGTACAAGAGAGGTGAAAAAAATATTGACGGACTTAATTGGTGAAGAAACAAAGAAACATCCTTACAGCGATGAAAAATTAACTGAAATGCTGCAGGAAAAAGGGTACAACATTGCCCGAAGAACAGTAGCAAAATACAGGGAGCAATTAAATATTCCCGTGGCGAGGTTAAGAAAAATATTGTAAAATGGAATCTATATTTAAGGCCGAAATATTACCAGAGAAAAAGTATGTGCATCCTGCTTTAAAATGGCCTGCATCTTTTTTGTCTTATATTTTCCATCCTATTTTTGTGCCTTTGTATGCCATTGCATTTTTGGTTTACATACACCCATCTTACTTTACAGGTTTTTCTGAAAGGAGAAAATTATTTACAGTTTTAATAAGCGCTTACAACCTTATATTTTACCCTTTGCTTAGTATTATATTATTAAAAGCAGTAGGTTTTATAGATTCAGTTTTTTTGCGTACCAGAAAAGATCGCATTATACCTTATATGGCTTGCGGTATATTTTTCTTTTGGGCATATACTGTTTTTAAAAAGCAGGAAATGTATCCACCAATAATGGCTTCATTTATTTTGGGAGTTTTTTTGGCAGCAAGTGCTGGGCTTATTGCAAATATTTATTACAAAATTAGCATGCATGCAATTGGGATGGGAGGATGGTTGGGTATATTTTGGGTAGTTGCATTGAGCAATACAATGCTTATGACTTGGCCTATTGCGCTCGTACTTTTGTGCACAGGATTGGTATGTACAGCCAGATTAATCTTAACTGATCACACTGAAAAAGATATTTACTCCGGATTAGGTATTGGTTTTTTGTGCCAATGGGTTGCTTCTATAGTGTAACCTTACTCATTTTAAAACGCATTATACTTTATGGGTTATCCCTTTTTAACAAAAATGTTTTGTTAATGGCAGCATACTTGCACTAACCTACATAAATCTTTACAACATGAAAACATTATTTACATTATTAATTGCATCGATTACATTAGGTTCTTGCGAAACACTTCAACAGGTTGCAACTGCTGCGGGAGCGGGTACAGGAATAGGAATATCCAACACTGAAGCTGCTGCAGGTATCAAAGAAGCTTTAGGACAAGGGATTACAAAATCAGTATTACAATTAAATACTACCGATGGTTTTTTTAAAAATGCATTGTATAAAGTTTTACTTCCGCCAGAGGCGAAAAAAATAGAAAACACATTGCGTGACCTTGGTTTTAACAGCATGGTTGATAAAGCTATTTTACAGATAAACCGAGGTGCAGAAGATGCAGCGGGCTACGCAAAACCCATTTTTGTAGATGCTATAAGAAGTATGACGTTAAATGACGCAATAGGACTTATCAGAAATGGCGACACAAGCGCTACTCATTTTTTTAGGGTAAAAACTACTGAAAAATTATTAGCGGCATTTCGCCCGGTAATTGCATCATCGTTAGATAAAGTAGATGCTACAAAGTATTACGGAGATCTAATTTCAAAATATAATAATTTTCCTACCACTTTTAAAAAGCTAAATCCAGATCTTGCAAGTTATGTTACACAAAGAGCTACAGATGCGTTGTTTAATTTAATAGCAAAAGAAGAAATAAATATCAGAACAAATTTTGCTGCCAGAACAACTGATATTTTAAGAAGAGTTTTTGGTGGGGCTTACAAATAAGTAGAAATTTAAATCATAAAAAAAGCTGCGAATTATTTTTAATTGGCAGCTTTTTTATTTACCAATAATGCATCCGTTTTATTTATTTCAAAAAATTGTTTTGCTCCTGATATACCATTTTCATACAAGAGTCTTCTGTTTTTTGTACTCACTTTTTTTACTTTAGAGTGTGTATTTCCATAATCTACAAAAATGGTTCTCCCTTTTTCATTCTCAAGATTGGGATATTTTCTTGCCATTGTTTCCATCATCAAATTAGAGAACGCACTCAAATAATCACCAATTTTTTTAGGATTATATGCAGGTATTTCTATAGAATTGTTTAGGAAAGATTTTATCTGTTCTTTACGTTCCAATTTAATACCGATGGTTTCTTTATTAAAAACAAGGCTATTGCATGATAGCGGGTGGTGGCCATGATTACAGCTATCAAACATGCTTATTGGATAATTACATAGCATACCACCATCTACATAATAATTAATGTATGAACTGGTGTCTCCGAGTTTAATTTTTTGTAAAGAATCATCTAGTACTACCGGAGTAAAATACAATGGTACGCCGCCACTTATTCTTACAGCTGTTGCTATGGGGAAATTAGGAGTAGTTTTATATGAAAAAACTTCCAACCGTTGTTTACTGATATTAGTACCGGTGCAAAAGAGATCTTTGTAGATGTTATTTTGCATTTTCATTTCGTGCAATTGTAAAAAAGTAAGAGAATCATTTCCTGTTTTATTTAAAAGCATTTCTCTTAACCAGTTTTCATACCTGTCACCTTTATATATTCCAAACTTCTTGCGAATTCTTTTGTATTTTCCTATTAACCCACCTCTACCGTCATTAAATTGTTGAAACCGTAAAGACATTAGCATGCTGTCTATTTCATTTGATTTATAACCTATAGAAATCATCATACCTGCTATAGCACCTGCAGAAGATCCGGCAACATTCTCTATGCCTTGCATGGTACCATTATCCTCTAAAACTTTAAAAGCGCCGGCATAAGCTATGCCACGCAAGCCGCCACCTTCGAGGGCTAAATTTTTATAAATGGGAGCTTGGCAAAATGATATTATAGGCATCAACAAAAACAATACTATTTTCATAGTTGTAAAAATATTGATGTAAAAACGTACGGTTGTGTTTAAAAAGTTAAATAACATCATTGCTAAGCAAAACTTGCCACGCTTCATCTACATTGCCATTATTTAATAAAGTAGCCGCTAATTTGTGTGTTTCGGTTTCCATTTCTTTCGGGTCCAAATTATAGTACTGTACAATTTGTTTTAAATGGTCGTTTTCAAATACAGGATTTATCGTTGGCAGCTCATTCACATTTGCCAATTGGCCTAAATGGTTTCCGGTAAGTATGTTGCTTTTTCTTATAGAATTTGGCAATGAATCTACCCCTATACCAATTTTGATGTTGGGTTTGGTTACTTTAAAAAGATTATGAGTGTCAACTTTGAAATACCAATCACCGCCCAACCTTGCTATGGCATTAAATTTTGTTTGATCTATCTTTTTATTTTCATCTAAAATGCTTTCATCAATATGCATGGCAAGTACTTCGCAAATAACTAAATTTCCTGCACCCCCTTCTGAGCCAAGTGGTTTCAATTCAATCACTTTACATTCAAGTTTTATTTTACTTTCCTTTACCATGGGTGGTTTTACAATTGTTGCTTTTTGTTCTGTAAAACCTGCTTTTATAAATTCATTTTCTTCTTTTGCAAAGTCGCAGCTTGCAAGGCTTACTTGTTGTACCATGTCATAATCTACAATATTGATAACAACTTCGGGCACTTCCAATACATTTTGCAAAGTATGTTTGGTAGTATTATCTCTCACACGCCTAGCCGGCGAAAAAATTACAACAGGTGGGTTGGATGAGAATAAATTAAAAAAGCTAAATGGTGAAAGATTTACGTTTCCCTCTTTATCAATAGTAGATGCAAAGCAAATAGGGCGTGGCGCAATGGCATGCTGAAGATAATTTTGAACATCAGCAGGGGAGAGGTTGGAGAGGTCAAGAGAGAGCATGGGCTAAAAATTTATCAGTTTTAAATAATAAATGTTCAATGTTTAAGTCAACCATGCTTTTTACGCGGTCACTAATTAATATTTTCTAAATATTTTTTGGTGACCGTAAGTTTTCATTTGAACATTGAGCGTTGAATATTGTTTATTGAATATTTATTTTTTAAGATTTAATATTGAAAAGTCTGAATCTTCCGCCACTATGTTGTTAGTTAAAGTTCCCAATCCATCAATTTCCATTTCTACTATATCGCCATGTTGCAACCACTGCTCTGTATAATTTGGGTCATTAAATTTACCTGTGCCATTCAACTCTAAAAAACAACCTGTGCCCACAGTTCCACTGCCAATAACATCACCCGCATACATATTTACTCCATAGGCACAACGTTCCAGTATTTCTGCAAATGTCCAGTCCATATCTGCAAGGTTTCCTTCGCTTACTTGTATTCCATTTACTTTGCAGGTCATTTTTAAGTTCCAGCTTTTGCCGGTATGCCCTTCTTTGCAAGGCACTTCAAATTGTTCCAATTCATCTAAGGTTACTAACATAGGACCAATGGCGGTAGAAAAATCTTTTCCTTTTGCAGGGCCCAAGTTTAATAACATTTCTTCCATTTGCAGCCTACGTGCACTCATATCATTCATAATCATTAAGCCTGCAATATATTCATCTGCTTCAGCGGCTTTTATATTTCTACAATGTTTGCTTACTACAATAGCAGCTTCTAATTCAAAATCAAGCTTTTCAAAATGGTCGGGCATGCAAACAATATTACCCGGACCCTGAATGCTATTATGGTTGGTAAAATAAAATATTGGATATTGATCAAACTCGGTAATCATATCCACCTTTCTGTTTCGCCTTGCGGCAGCCACATGTTGTCTAAATGCATATCCGTCTCTACAACTTGTAGGGTTGGGTACAGGCGCTACAATTTCTAAGTCTTCGTAATTTCTGGAAGATTTATTTTCATAACCACCATCTTTTACTTTTTGTTCGGCTGCTTTTGCTAAAGGAAAAACATCATCCCAATAGTTTAAAAACATGGCCATACTTATTGGTAGATCTGGATGAAGTTTATCGGTATCATATATTTTGCCATTAATGACAAGAGCCAATTGCTCATGATCATTTTTTAAATATGTTATTAATTTCATGTAAATATTTGGTTAAAATTAAAAAGTGGAACTAAAATTGTAAGAGTTTTGCAATTGTTACAATTACAAATTTAGACTTAGCAAGTCTTTAAAAAAAGGAATTTGTATATTTGCCTCATATTAATTTACTAAATGGAATTTCAAAAAATACATAACAAAGGGCAGGCTCAAATATTCAGGAACGGTTACCTTGAATATCTTACAAAAACGCACCCATTGGTTATTTGGGGTATGTACTTACCGGTTTTAATTTTTTTGCCTTACTATTCAATAAAAGTTTTAGAGTTTTCTGGATTAAACGTTTTTCTTATTTTTTTAGGAGGAATTGTCTTCTGGACTCTTACTGAATACATATTACACCGATTTGCATTTCACCATCATCCTGAAACTGAAAGAGGTAAAAGAATTAATTATGTAATGCATGGCAATCATCACGAATATCCAAGAGATAGAGAGAGGTTGTTTATGCCGGCAGCACCAAGTTTAATCATTGCATCTTTTTTCTTTTTTACTTTTTATCTTGTACTAGGAAAAAATGTATTTGCTTTTTTTCCGGGTTTTATGCTAGGATATTTAGTGTATGGTACAATGCATTTTGCAATACATGCTTGGAATCCTCCTTTTAAATGGATGAAAGGTTTATGGAGAAATCACCACTTACACCATTACAAACACAGCGATATGGGTTTTGGAGTAAGCAGCACATTATGGGATCATGTTTTTGGAACCATGTTCGATCTTAAAAAAGAAAAAGAAGATAAAGAGAAAGTGAAGGAGTTAATGTTTACAAAGAAGAGTGCATAAGATTTACCATCTATCTTCCTCATTTATATCCATATTTTTAGAACGGTTTTCTTCCCTTGATTTTATTTTTTCTAACTGACGTTGAATAAAGAGAGCTGCAATTATTTTACCTGCATCTTCTTTTTTGTTCTCTGCTAAAAGTTTGTTCAGTTTAGTTTCATTTATATCTGCCCTGTACAAAATATAAATGAGTTTATTAAAATCGTGAAGGATAAGGTAATTGATCTTGTCGGTAAGAAAGTTTACAAAATTACTTTCAGTAGCTTCTATATTAAAAGATTGGTTTACAACTTGTACAATTTCATTTTCCATAATTAAAATTTTTCCAGTACACCTAAAGCAAACAAGGCAAAATCATATTTTGCAGGGTCATTTTTATCCAATGTTCTCATAGCTGCTGTAAGCTCAAGCGCAGCTAACCAATCTGTCGGTTTTCTTTTTAATAGATTAAAATGCCGAGCTACTCTCGCTACATGCAGATCTAAAGGTATTACTAATTGCGATGGAGATATGTTTTTCCATAACCCAAAGTCTACTCCTTTATTATCATTTCTCACCATCCACCGCAAGTACATACTTAATCTTTTACAGGTTGCTTTTTTTGCAGGAGATGCAATGTGTTTTAATGTACGCTTAGGTACATCTTCCAATGAGAAAAAATACTTGTAAAATCCGTTAAGACCGTTTTCAATAGTCGTATCATCCTTCTTCATTGAACGGGTAAAGGCAGTTTCCAAAGAACCATTTTCTTTGTAATGATGTTTAAAAAAGTCGACGAAGTATAAAAGATCTGTAGGGTTAAAAGTTCGGTGTTTAAAATTCAATAATTTTTTAAGGTCATTATCGGTATGTTGTAAACAAAATTGATGAGGTGAGTTATCCATCAACTGCATTAACTCTTTACTTTTATTAATAATGGTGGTTCGATTTCCCCAAGCAAAAATTGCAGCAAAAAATCCGGCAATTTCTATATCCTGTTTTTTAGAAAATAAATGTGGAATGCAAATGGGATCTGGTACAATAAAAAAAGGTTGATTATATTCATCAACCTTTTTATTAAGAAAATCTTTTAGTTTTTTATCAATCATTTATATAAAAACAAAAGTTTAAATTATTACAAAACGAAAGTTCTTCTTCGTGTGATTTAGGCACCTTCAATCGCCACTCTCAAATCCTCTACTAAATCTTCCGCATCTTCAATACCTACACTTAATCTTATCAATCCATCTGCCAAACCATTTTTTATTCTCTCTTCTCTTGGGATGCTTGCGTGTGTCATGCTTGCTGGATGGTTTATCAAAGATTCTACACCGCCCAAACTTTCTGCTAAGGAAAATAATTTAGTTGAAGTAAGTACTTTATTTGCGGCAGCAATGCTATCATCTTTCAATACAAAGCTCATCATGCCACCAAAGCCACGCATCTGTGCTTTTGCAATTTCGTAATTTGGATGGTCTTCAAAACCACACCAGTAAACCCTTTCAACTTTTGGATGGTTGCGTAAAAAATTTGCTACTATAATTCCATTTTCGCAATGCGCCTTCATACGCACATGCAATGTTTTTATACCACGCAATACTAGAAAACAATCCATGGGACCAGGTACAGCACCACAGCTTTTTTGTATAAAATATAATTGATCCCTCAACGCATCATCATTCATTATCAATGCACCCTGTATAACATCACTATGACCACCGAGGTATTTTGTAGCGGAATGCATTACAATATCTGCTCCAAGATCTAACGGATTTTGTAAATAAGGAGAGGCAAAAGTATTATCTACACATAACCATGAGCCTGCGTGTTTTGAAATAGCTGCAACAGCTTTGATGTCAGTAATATTCATTAATGGATTGGTTGGTGTTTCAATCCAAATTAATTTTGTGTTAGGTGTAACAACGCCTTTAATGTTTTCTACATTGGTTGTATCAACATAAATAAATTTGATACCGTATTTTTCAAATATTTTAGTAAAAAGTCTGTAAGTGCCGCCATACATATCGTTGGCACAAATTACTTCATCGCCTGGGGTTAGTAATTTTATAACTGCATCTGTAGCTGCAACACCGCTGCCAAAGGCCAAGCCATGTTTTCCATTTTCAATAGTTGCCAAGGCGTCTTCCAAAGCTTTTCTTGTAGGGTTTTGGCTGCGTGCATATTCATATCCTTTATTTACGCCCGGGGCCTCTTGCACATAAGTACTTGTTTGATAAATGGGTGTCATAATTGCGCCGGTACTGGGATCAGGCACTGTACCTGCATGTATAAATTTAGTACCTATTTTATGCGAAGAATTGCTCATGTTTTTTAATTTATGTGCGGCAAATTTAGTTTAAAATGTGGGTATAGAGTTGTTTGAATTGTTAAGTATGTTTCTATAAAATAATCTCACTCATTCTTGTTTTCTACAGAAAGGAGGCTAGATTTAGATATCTCCAATCCATGTTTTCAGCTTCGTGTGCATGTTTGGGGTTTATTTTATTGAGTAACACTATTGATTTAAGGATTTTTTCCTCTACAAGCCTTTCTTTTGCATTGATAATTTTTTCCGTTAAAACTTTATTTTCCATCCAACTTTTTTGAGGGGTTTCAAAGCCTATTTTTTTTGTATTCCATAAAATATTATCTGGTAATTTATCTTGCATTGTTTTTCTTAATATACTTTTTGTGAATCCCTCCTTAATCTTAAAGGATGATGGTAAGGAAAAAATGAATTTAACCATTTCAAAATTTAAAAATGGTAAACGAACTTCTGTACCATGAGCCATACTGTTTCTATCTGCATAGCGAAGTAGTTCTTCTAAACCATGTTGCATAGTATTATGGTAAAGTATATCATTTAGTTTTGTTACCACCGGTTTAGAAATACCCGCCCATTCATTTCCTTTAATAGCATTAAGCAATTCTGTATTTATTACTTCATTATCAATAATCTTATTGTATTCTCTTTTCTCTAATGCCATAGAAGTGTGGGAAGGTAAATAAGCAGCTATTTTATTTTTTATATCCCATTTAATATTGATGTTATTTTTTTTAAAATTTAATCTTTCTTTTTTTGCTTCATTAAATTTTGAATGTCCGGTAAGTTCTTGCAAATACCAATGCAAATATTTTGTATAACCCGCAAATGTTTCATCAGCACCTTGTCCGTCTAACAATACTTTAATATTATTTGCTGCTGCTAATTCGTACACTTTATACTGGGCATAAATACTGGATGATGTAAATGGCTCTTCCTGATGATAACACAATTTGTCAAAATCTTTAATTAAACCTTCCGCAGATGGTGTAACAGTATAATTTTGAAGTTGAAAACTTTCACATAGTTGATCAATGAAAACACTTTCATCATTTTCGAAGCCAGGAAAAACTGCTGAGAATGTTTTAAAATTTCCTTGCTGGTTTTTTAAATTTTGTTGTTGTATTAAATATGCAATTGTTGAACTATCAATACCACCACTTAAACTGGACCCTACCGCTACATCACTTCTAAGCCTATGATTTACAGATTTAGTTAATAATATTTGTACTTTCTCAATAGCATCTGCTTCTGATATTTTTATGGTGTGTTCTTTATTAATATCACGGTATTTAGTCAACGTAAAATGCATGTCGTTTATGCTGAGTAACCCTATATGAGCAGATGATAATGCATAAATGTTTTTATAAAATGTGTGAGACTTATTTGAAGCATTTTGTACCTGCCCAATAGCTAGGTAATTCACCATCATTTTTTCATCAATATTTTTATTAATGCCGATAGCCCATAAGGCTTTCATTTCGCTGGCAAAAACAAACACATCTTTATCAATAAAATAATAGAAAGGTTTTTCACCAAAAATATCTCTTGCACAAAATAAGGTTTGTGTAACATCGTCCCAAATGGCAAATGAAAACATTCCATCAAAATATTTTACACAATCTTCTTTATAAAAATTATAGGCTGCTAAAATTACTTCTGTATCGCTTTCCGTTGTAAAATGATAACCGGCTTTTTGCAGATCAGATCGTATCTCTTTGTAATTATAAATTTCACCATTATACACAATGCTGTACCTATTTAAATAATGCATAGGCTGTGCACCCGCATCAGACAAATCTATAATGGCAAGCCTTCTGTGCGAAAAGCCAACTGTATTCCTTTCATTAATCCACAAGCCTTCCCCATCGGGTCCACGATGAGCAAGCGTGTCAGACATCGTTTTAAGCGACCGTTTATTTACCAGCGATTTATTAAGAGAAATTATACCCGCTATACCACACATTTTGTAAATATAAATACTTATGGGCTAAAGATTAAGTGGTGCAAATAAATTGCTATATACTATTGATTGCTATGGAAAAAATATTTACTTATTGAAGTGTTTTGGAGAAAATTATTGGTAAGGATGTTTTTACATTATCCCATGCCATAACTAAATTGGCACCACTTTCTGTATTTTCAAAAACCATGGTAAAATCTTCTAAAGAAGGTGTTTGTTTTAAAACAGGAATATCCGTTTTAAAAACATCTTTTGTTTCATTTATGTGCAAGCCCCATGTATTTAGATGACTGTTTAAAATAATCGTCCATCTATCGCTATAAGGTACACAATACATAACATATCTGCCTTTGTCAATATTTTGCCCCGCAATATTTACATTCTCCAAAAATTCTATTTCAGTGGCTTCATTGGCGCCCAATCTCCATGGATTACCATAGGCACACAAACTTTCTTTACTATCACCAAATAGCTGCCTTCCTTTTTTATGAGGTCGACTGTAAATAAGTTTTGCTATTAATTTTAATGAATCATTTCCTTTCATTTTTTCAATAGGATAGTTTGCTGGGCACCAACTCAAGTCCATAGGGGACTTGTCCATATTTACGTATGGATTATTGTTTGCTTTTGCAGAATCTGAAGTTTTATCCTTAAAGGTATCTTTAGGCGTAACTCTATTGCACGAATAAATACAAAACAAATAAAGAATTGATGATACAACAAAAAATTGCTTCATGGGTTACATTAATATTGGTAAAGATATTTTTACATCATCCCAGCCTGCATTCATAGAAAAACCATTTTGAAATTTCTCTAAATAAATATAAAATGCTTCAGCTATTTCTGTTGATTTTTGAACAGGTACATCAACTCTTAAAACATCTTTGCTTGCTTCATATTTAAAGGAGCCCCAGCTATTTAAATCTTTGTTTATGATGATGGTCCATTTATCTTTTGTAGGTATAGCAAATAAGGAATACTTACCCTTTTTTACTTTCATTTTATTGATGGTAACATCTGTAAAAAATTCAATTTCAGTATTTTCATTTGCCCCAAAACGCCAAACGGTATTGTACTCTAACAAATCTCCAAAAATAACCCTGTTGTTTTTTAAAGGTCTGCTATAAATTACTCTTGCAGCCAATGGTTCTTTAGCCTTATCCTGTATTTTTAATAAAGGATAACTTGGCGGATAAGTGGACATATCCATGGGTGATTTATCTATTGCAGGAATAGAAGTGGCACTTGTTTGTGCATGTGAATTTGCTAACAGAAAAACACTTAATACAACTGCTGAAAAAATTTTTTTCATAAAATGATTTGTTCAAAGATAAATAATCAACTGTTTAATAATAGCGCAGCTTTATGGGCGGCAAATAATTTAACATGAGGGAAGAAAATATTATACCAACCCTTTATAGAATCTTTATTAGCTAAAAATATTTGATAAGCGGTATCTGTTTCTTCAATGTATTTTGCTCTTCTTGCAAGCCCACCAAAACTTTTTTGCATTCCTTCATTAAACTGATAGTTATACAACCAATCTTGCGTTTGCATGTAAGGAAACATAGCTGCAAATTTTGGTGGAAAATTATTAGTTTGTTCCTCTAAAATGGTATAAGTTTTTTGTGTAAATGTTTTTAAATTCTTTTCGTTGCTAAATTCATTTATGTCATTGGCCAAAAAATAATCATATACCACATCTGTAAATGCCCCCGCATACAATCTATAATGTTCTTTAAAATATTTCTTTATTTCAAAAGTTGCTTGGTGAGTATCGGTAAAATCGTCAATAGCTCGGTGTAATTTTATACCCGCTTGTATGCTTTTTGCATATTCATATTGCTTTTTACCCTTTACATAATCGCTGATCATATTGCCTACGAGCAAGTCGGTATTATTAAACGATAAATATGCGTGGGCAAGATAATTCATGTTTAATTTTTTTTGATAAACATAATTATTTCTTCTGCAAGGCCTGGCATTAAAGGCAAGTTAGCATTACTGTAAGTAGCTATGTTTTTTGCTCTGTCCAGCGGAGATTGTTTAAGTATATGATTCATGCCATCTATCAATTTATATTGGGCAGTTGGTTTGCATGCTTTCAACATTTCAGCCTGTTTAATTTCCACCTGAATATCTGTGCTGCCTTGAATTATAAGAATTGGTATGGTTAATTTTTTAATTTCTTCACATGGGTCATGGCTTATCCATGCTTTTATATAAGGTTGTAATGAAGGTCTAAAAATGCTGAGTAGATATGGCGGAACGTTTTCTATTTTTTCATTTGCTTTCATTCTTTTTAACAAAGAATCTACCACGATTGCTGCCTTCGGTAATTGCTGTTCATATTGCCATACAATTATTTTGTCAATACTTTCTCCTGCACCGGCTATAGAAATGTAACCATTAACTTTTTCTTTTTGTGCTGCTATCATTCCCACAAGCGAACCTTCACTATGCCCTGCAATAAATACTTTACTGATTCTTTTATCTGCTTTTATAAAACGAACCCAAGCTGCCAAATCATCTGCATAATCATCAAAAATTAAGGAGGCTTCATTTTTAATAGCATTCATACTGCCTGCCACCCCTCTTTTATCTACTAATAAGGTAGCAATATTTTTAGCAGCCAATGCTTCTGCTATTAACTTGTAGGAATTTGCTTTTACTTCTTTGCCACTGTTACCGTTTCTGTCTGTTGGGCCGCTGCCAGCTTGTATGATAACAAGTTTAAATTTTTTGGCCTTCGCAGGAAAAATGAGTGAACCTTTTAATTCTCCCGTACTGGTGGGAAGTATTTTTTCTTCCGTTAAAAATTGCGCCGTACCAAATAAATAAAGACAAGTAAAATATAGTGTAAAGACTAAACGCATTTTTATTGTAAAGATAAGGTTCAAATAACCCAGATTATAGTATGATACAATATGAATATTTGCACTAACTAGCGTATTACTTTATATTTGCAGCTACAGCATTTTTAATAGGCTAAATTATTTTCATTTAGTTTATAAATTTATATATCATGACAACTGAAAAACTAAACCTTCGTTTTGGAATATTAACCGGTATTATTTTACTGGCAGCGGCTAGCAGGTTATTACCAATGCATAATTTTTCACCCCTTGGTGCTATTGCAATATTTGGTGCCGCACATTTTAGTAAAAAATGGCAGGCAATAATTATTCCGCTGGCAGCTACATGGTTAAGCGATTTGTTTATAAACAATGTTATTTACGCCAAATTTTTCCCAACCTTTACTTGGTTTTACCAGGGCTTTTATTGGCAGTACGCAGCGTATTTATTAATTGCTGTTGTAGGTTTTTTTATTATGAAAAAAGTAAATACCAAAACGGTTTTAATTGGTGCATTGGCATCTTCCACCATATTTTTTCTTGTAAGTAATTTTGGTGTGTGGATTGGCAGCGCTTACCCTCAAAATTTTGGCGGCCTCATGCTATGTTATACTGCCGGTTTACCTTTTGTAGGTGGCACATTATTGGGCGATTTATTTTACAGTGCTGCTATGTTTGGTGGCTTTGCTTACATACAAAAACAAATGCCTGCGCTGAGTACTGTAAATGCCTAAACCGGAAGAAAAATATTGCCCTGCATGCAATGAATTATTTATTTGTAATGTGGGAGATATTGCCAACTGCCACTGCAATACTATTTCGTTGAATAATGATGTTCGCAATTTTTTAGCAAAAACTAATTTTGATTGTTTGTGCAACAATTGCCTACAAAAAATCATCGTTCGTGTTGAAACTGCAAAAGGCTTACAATTTCCCACTGAAAAAGAAATGTTTGTAGAAGGTGTACATTATTACCTGGAAAATGGCAACTGGGTTTTTACCGAATTATATCATTTACTAAGAAGATATTGCTGCAAAAGTGGCTGCAGACATTGTGTGTATGGGTTTAAGAAGAATTGAGTTGGAGGGTAAGAGTTTCGGGTTACGAGTTGCGGTTTGTTGCATTACGGTTATAAATGATTTTTACATTTGAAGCATGAGTATAAATTTAGAAGAACAAATTAAGCTGAGCGAAACACGCATTTTTAAAGCAGTGTTTCCAAACACGACTAATCATTACGATACTTTATTTGGCGGTACTGCCATGCATTTAATGGATGAAGTGGCTTTTATAACTGCTACCCGTTTTACAAGAAAAAGATGTGTCACTGTTTCCAGCGACAAGATAGATTTTAAAATGCCGATACCTGCGGGCACAATTATAGAGTTGGTTGGTAAGGTTTCTAAAATAGGTACTACAAGCCTAGATGTGAAAGTGGAAATTTATATAGAGCAGATGTATGAAAATAAAAGGGAGAAAGCTATAACTGGCTTTTTTACTTTTGTAGCTATTGATGATGATAAAAAACCTACAAAAATATTATCTTAAGTTTATTAGGAACAGTTGAAAAATGATTTACTGCTTACGAGCGGCGGGATTGAAGTGGAAAGCCCACAGACAAGCCTTTGGCTTGGCGAGGACTTGTAACATAAAGCCCGAACAACTGCTGGCTAATGCCTGATGCTCACCGCACAAATCTTCTTTATTTTATCTCCGCTTATACTCAATAAAAGAGGTTATTTTTGCCCCGAAAATTTTATAACTACAAATATATTTTTATGAGCAAAGGACCGGTTTCAAATTTTATAGAACACCATTACAGGCATTTTAATGCAGCGGCTTTAATGGATGCTGCAAAGGGTTATGTAACGCATTTGGAAGAGGGTGGTAAAATGATGATAACCCTTGCTGGCGCTATGAGCACGGCGGAACTTGGCCTAAGTCTGGCTGAAATGATACGCCAAGATAAAGTGGCCATTATTAGCTGCACCGGTGCCAATTTGGAAGAAGACATTATGAATTTGGTAGCGCACTCGCATTACAAGCGTGTGCCTAATTATAGAGATTTAAGTCCGCAAGAGGAGTGGGATTTATTGGAAAACCATTACAACCGTGTAACGGATACCTGCATACCGGAAGAGGAAGCTTTTAGAAGATTGCAACAGCATATTGTAAAAATTTGGAACGATGCTGAAGCTGCAGGTGAGCGTTATTTTCCACATGAATACATGTACAAAATGTTGCTGAGCGGCGTGCTGGAACAATATTATGAAATAGACCCTAAAAACAGTTGGATGCTGGCTGCGGCAGAAAAAAATATTCCGATTGTAGTACCGGGCTGGGAAGACAGTACCATGGGAAATATTTTTGCATCGTACATTATTAAAAATGAATTGAAGGCGAGTACCATGAAAAGTGGTATTGAATATATGGTGTGGTTGGCAGATTGGTATAAAAACAATTCATCTGGAAAAGGTGTAGGATTTTTTCAGATTGGTGGTGGTATTGCAGGTGATTTTCCTATTTGTGTGGTGCCAATGATGTACCAGGATTTGGAAATGCATGACGTTCCTTTCTGGAGTTATTTCTGCCAAATATCTGACTCTACCACATCGTACGGATCGTACAGTGGCGCTGTACCAAACGAAAAAATTACCTGGGGTAAATTAGATATTGCTACACCAAAATTTATTGTAGAGAGTGATGCTACCATTGTGGCTCCGCTTATGTTTGCGTGGATATTGGGGTGGTAGGAAGCCTAGCCCCCCTAAATCCCCCCGCAGGGGTGAGGTTTTTTGGTGAACAAAGAAGTAGCTATGTGGATCTTCATTGGCGACGCTCCATTCATCAGTATATCTTTTGGCATTGTTAATTATGCAATAGAAAAAAGTATTGTAGATCTAAAATTTGGTCATAGGAAAATTTAAAAATAAATACCTCGAATTAATGAAAATTTATTTTACTGTTTTATTACTGGTAATTGCAAGCATTACCAATGCACAGCAAAATAGCATTGAAGGTAAATGGAAGCCTGCATATTTTTCGCTGGGAGATTTGGTTACTGGTGATTTATCTAAGGATGTGCCTGACATGAATCTGTCTCTCGATAGCCTTGTAAAGAATGATAAAGACCCGGAAGCTTCGAAGGAAATGATGATAATGATTTGTCAACTAATGTTTGATAAAACCAAAGCGCTCATGGAAGAGTACAAAGCCAATGGAGAATTTATAG
The DNA here is from genome assembly GCA_031424845.1 of Ferruginibacter sp. Lineage (GTDB taxonomy): Bacteria > Bacteroidota > Bacteroidia > Chitinophagales > Chitinophagaceae > Ferruginibacter. The sequence goes on along the minus strand of JANPIF010000166.1, from coordinate 4,004 downwards.
AAACAGATTTAAAACGGGGAAGAATAAAATCTGGCACATATATTTTTGATGAACAAAAAAGTGAATTGATTAAAACTTACATAGATTCACCTAAGCAATATGTATTTAAAATAGAAGTGAGCAATAAGTCTCTTATCTTAAAAAGTGCGTTAAAAGCAGTTGGTGAAAAAGAAGCAGAATATATAGTAACCTACAAAAAATTATAAAAACAAAATAATGGAAAAAGTAAAACTAACCGTTAACAACAACGGCTCATTAAAAGTAGACGGAGATTTTGAAATTGTAGATCGTAACGGAAATGTGTACGACCTTGGTGGCAGAACAGTAGTAAGCATTTGCCGCTGCGGATTATCTAAAAACAAACCTTTTTGTGATGGCGCACACAACGGACATTTTGAGCATGAAGCCGTAGCGTTTGCATTGCCGCCAAAGAAGCCAACCGTATAAAAATGATAATAAAAAAGCTGCGTCATTTTTTTTGACGCAGCTTTTTTTTAATGGTTATTATTATTTAAGATTTGTATTCTTTTACAACTACTGTATCTGTCCATTTATCATGCCATGGCCAATCGCCTAATGCACTGAATGGTTCAAAAGGAACCAATCGAGATAATGCTCTTTTAAAAGCATCGCCCATAGTAATGGTTGATCCATCTTCTTTTACAGCTCTGGTACCTGTAATTAATTTACCCAAAGTTTTTCCCTTAAACACTCCTTCCATCAACATAAAATATAGAATGTAAATGATAAGAACGAAGAGATTTAAAGTTAAAGATGCAGATACATCATTTTCGTCTGCAAGCATCTCAGGTGCAATTAGAGCCAATAACATTCCAAACAAAAAAATGAGAATGTAGAATGCAATAGTGTCAATAATTAAATTGGCAAATCGCAGTCCTTTATCTGCAGGGTTGTACTCTTGTACTGATTCTGGTAATAAATCGGTTGTTGACATAATAGTTTGTGTTTTAGTAATTTAATTGAAAATATACTTTTTAAATTACATACACAAACAAATAAAAACCATAATGAAAGATTCATTTTTTTAAAGCTAAATTATTTCACACTAGCCCCTTCCATTTCATTAATCCCGCACTGCCAACCAAAGCAATTCCCAGTAAAATAAAGCCTGCCGGTACATTTTTTTCATGATCCGTTTCATTTTTTATTTCGGGTATGATGGCTGCATACTGTGCAGATGCTACATCATCTTCTTCAACGTTTGTTGCAGCAGCATCTTCCTGCCAGTTATTAATATTGGTGCCGGTAAGTGCAGTTAATTCTCTCAATTCTTTTTTTCTGCGCTGTTTTAAATCCTGTAAATATTTTTTTCCTGCTTCGCAATTAAAATCGCCGTTGGCTGGGTGAGTAATAATATAACGAGCCTGAAAAGTTGCTGTGTTTGGAGTTACCTGAAACATTAAATCTTGCGGAAATGATTTTCTGTTATACCTAAAATGCAATCTCGTGAAATGTACATTTTTATTTGGGTTTTCAATATCATCGTCATCATTGTAATCGTTCCAGTCTTTATTGCCAAGCCACCAAACACCACTATGTACAAGATCTTGCTCTGTAGGAGGGTTACCAACACAAGGGTCGCACTTCATTTGGTTTATAGGGGTTACATTCCATGCATACTCTAAAAATGATACAGCTTTATTTTCATTGCCCCATTGCTGTGTAAATAAATTGCCATAAAAACTGCCAAAGTTTTTTTGTACAAATAGTGGAATATTTTTATCGGTTGCTATATCTGTATTCCTGTAATTGGTACATTCAATTCTGCCTTTTCGTGTAAAAGCATATACCAATAAATCTTGGTCGCCATCTGCATTAGCCATACCCAACCTAATTGGTAACATAAATTTTGGTGAGCTGAAATTGATTTGTATGGGACGAAGAAAATTATTCTTCAGTTTATTTTTTTCTTTCTCATTTACTTTAACAACAAAAAATTTGAGATTGCTTTTTATGTATGGGTCCAATACTTCCTCTGCACCTTCAGGAATTTTATAGCCATTACTGGTAAGCCATTCTTTTAAGCCACCACTTTCTTTGGCGCTTAAAATTAAAATATCATACTCCCCCACTAAGTATTTGGCTTCTATTTTTACACCGAGGTCTTTTCTTTTTGCAGTGGCAAAACCTGAAACAACTACTGATTCAAGCGCAGAGGACTTATTAAAACTTTTATCTTCTTTTTCATACATGTTACAAGGATTTTGATCCCAATACTCCACCAACCTTGGTGCACTGTAATCATTTAGTTTTTGAAAGATACTTTGATCCACCACTTTAATATCATCCTTCCGTAATACAACGGGCACTGGTACTACCATGGCAAAATCTTTTGTATTGCCTTAAAAATCGTTGGACATGGTAAGGCTGGTTTTGTTGCCATCCCGTACTAAAATTACCTGGCTTGTTTTGTTTTTTAAAGTGCCATCCGCTTTGCTCACATAAAAACCGCAAAAGGAAAACAACAATGGCGAAACTGCAATTAGTGCAGCAATAAATAATAGTTTACGTTTCATAATATTTTTTTTTGGTTGATAAGATCTATGGTTGGTTATGAAGAAATGGTTAATGATTAAAATCAAATTTTGCTATAGGAATTTTTGTATGAAGCCATTCAAATCTCTGTGCTTTAAAAAAATAATCCAGCAGCGGAACAAGTAATTGGGCAGCAACCAATACAAATATTGGCGCACCGTTTATAAATTTAAAAGTGGCTAAGTAAAATGAAATAGCGGCAATAGATATACACCAAACAATTCTTGCAAACGGATGATTGGGAGTAGTCTTAGGATCGGTAATCATAAAAAAAGAAAACAACAGCAGGCTGCCCGTGCTGATAGATTGTAAAAAGAAATCCATTGGCCAGCTGAGATAAACAATTTGCCGTAAGAATAGTAAACCGGCAAACACACCGAAAAAGGAAAGACTTACAGTAAGTTTCTGAACTTTGGTAACCACTATAAAGCCAAGGCAACAAACTGCAAAAAGTAATACCATACCACTTCCCCATTGCCCTGGGCTTATCCATGCTTTGCCAGTAATAAATAAAGCGGCCACAATACCTAATGCAGATGGATTAAAAATGTGTTTACCATTTACACGAATAACATATTTAGAAACGATGGAAACCACTGCCGCAAAAACAGCTACCCACCACAAATTGGTTTTTAATAAAAGGCTTAGCCCAAATGAAGAAATTAAAACAGAGGGAATACCGTTTTTAATGCGTTGGAGGTAAGAGATATTTTTATTGCCGGCAATATATTCGCAAATAAGTTGGGTGACAATGCTTACGGTAAAATAAGTAATGTAAAGCCATTGTTCATTTTGCCAATGCAAAAAGAAAATACCATAACCTAAAAATATACTCTGAAAAAGTATTTGAAAATAACGGGCATCTTTACAAAGGTTTTGTAAAAGCATAAAAGTGCATTTGTAAAAAAGATGCAATCATTTTGGTATTTACATAAAAGAAAATAAAAATAAATATTTATGGAAAATGAAATCTAAATGAATCGCCTATTAAAAACCGAATGTTTGCTCATAAAAAAAACGCACCATAAGTGCGTTTTAAAAAATCTATAGCTGTTTATATTAAATAGGTTCTATAGAAAGCTTTGTATATTTTTCGCTGTAGTTGTTTTCAATTACAAGTATATGCCCTTCTTTTGCAGGAGCAATTGTTTGATAACTTTTACCTTCTTTAATCGGTATTTTTCTACCTACTTTTTTTGTAGTGATGTTGTATAAATTGTTATTCTTTCCATCTGAATAAACAAGATAATCAGCTTTTGAATTAGGATCATAAATGCTGTAATAACTATTTGTAACGCCTGAGTATGGCAATTTGCTAAAGTAGTATCTAGATTTTTTTGTTTCCAATACACGCTCTTCCATTAAACCACCTTTGGTTGATTGCTTTACTACTACTCCTTCTTCTGATCTGTATTTTCCTGACCCCTTCATTAAATAAATAAGTGGGG
>JANPIF010000165.1:0-3297 GCA_031424845.1 Ferruginibacter sp. | reverse complement strand
GTTTTAGAAAACATTCAAGATGAAAATTCAGTAATAAAAATAATTACAAAAGAAAATATTGGAACTTTAAAAAGCAATAAAATTATACATGAAGGCATGATACCCAAAATAGATAATGCTTTGCAAGCTGTAGCTGCAGGTGTAAATAAAGTTAGTTTGGGCCATGCAATAGATTTGGATAAAATTGTAAATGGCAATGAGGGCACAACAATATCAAAGTAATCACTCTAATTTTATAAGTGCATAGTTTTCGACAACCTCAGGCTTACGGATTTTACGTTTAGGGAAATTAAGCAGAGCAATTTTAAATAAATAATGAGCAATACATTTCAAAACATACTCACACAAGAAGCTATTGAACTTTTGCAAAGTCTGATAGAGACATCATCTTTGAGTAAACATGAAAATGAAACCGCTGCTATTTTAAAAAAATACCTTCAAAAATATTGTCATAATGTGCAAACCTTACAAAATAATGTTTGGGTAAAAAACAAATATTTTGTTGATGGTAGACCAACTATTCTTTTAAACAGTCACCATGATACTGTTCCTGCCAATAAGGCTTATAGCCGAAACCCTTTTAATTCAACTATAGAAAATGGAAAACTATTTGGCTTAGGAAGCAATGATGCAGGAGGGTGTTTGGTAAGTTTGATGGCAACTTTTCTATATTTCTACGAAAAAGAAAATCTACAATACAATTTAATTTTTGCTGCATCTGCTGAAGAAGAAATATCGGGGAACAATGGTATTGAGTTGTTGTATCCCCAATTGGGAAAAATTGATGCTGCCATTGTTGGAGAACCTACATTGATGCACATGGCGATTGCAGAAAAAGGATTACTGGTTATTGATTGTAGAATAAAAGGAAAGGCAGGACATGCTGCGAGAGAAGAAGGTGAGAATGCCATTTACAAAGCCATTAAATATATTGAGTGGTTCAATAGTTATAAATTCGAAAAAGTATCTGATACACTTGGTCCTGTTAAAATGAGTGTTACAATTATCAACGCAGGCATGCAACATAATATGGTGCCTGATTTGTGTACGTTTACTGTTGATATTCGCATAAATGAATTATATACACACGAAGAAATTTTAAACATTATTGAAGAAAATGTAGAAGCTGAAATTGTTCCCCGAAGTATGCGTATGAAATCATCGGGAATTGCTGTTTCGCATCCTTTGGTTCAATCGGGCATCAAACTTGGCAGAGAAATGTATGGTTCACCAACTACGTCTGATAAAGCGTTGATGAGTTGTCAATCTTTAAAAATAGGGCCTGGTGATAGTGCTCGAAGCCATAGTGCAGATGAATTTATTTATGTAAAGGAAATTGAAGAGGGAATTGATTTGTACATTAAATTATTAGAAAATATTTTATGAAAGTTTAATTTTAATTACCTAAATGTCAGCTTGAGCCTGTCGAAAGCAGGTTTGAAAAAGTACATCGTCTTCGACAAGCTCAGACTGACACCAAAATTAAATCGGCCTTATGAAACTCTGGAACAAAGACTCAACCACCTTATCTGAAAGTATAGAAAAATTTACCGTAGGTAATGATAAAATATTTGATGTACAATTAGCAAAGCATGACGTAATTGGCAGCATTGCGCATGCAAAAATGTTGCATAGTATTGGTATTTTAAACAATGAAGAAATTACTGCTGTTGAAAATGCGCTAAATAAAATTTTACAAACAATTGAAAAAGGAGAATTTGTTATTGAAGAACATGTGGAAGATGTGCATTCGCAAATAGAAATGATGCTTACCCAAATGATTGGTGATGCAGGTAAAAAAATTCATACCGGCAGAAGCCGAAATGACCAGGTTGCTACTGATATAAAATTGTTTTTAAAAGATGAAATAATAGATATTAAAAATATTGCCAAACAATTATTTGATTTACTGATCGGTTTAAGCGAACAGCACAAAGATGTATTAATGCCCGGCTATACCCATTTTCAAATTGCCATGCCTTCATCATTTGGTTTGTGGTTTGCTTCTTTTGCAGAAAGTCTGGTAGATGATTTAACCTTGTTGCAAGCTGCTTATACAGTTGCTAATAAAAATCCACTTGGCTCCGGTGCAGGTTATGGTTCTGCATTTCAATTAAAAAGAACATTAACTACGCAGCTAATGGGTTTTGCCACTTTAAATTATAACTCGGTTTATGCGCAAACTACAAGAGGTAAAACAGAAAAAGTTATAGCGATGGCAATGAGCAGCATGGCAGCTACATTAAATAAACTATCAGCAGATGTTTGTTTGTATGTGAATCAAAATCATGGGTTCATTTCTTTTCCAGATGCTGTTACAACCGGTAGCAGTATTATGCCGCATAAAAAAAATCCTGATGTGTTTGAATTGATTCGTTCTAAAACGAACATCATTCAAAGTACGCCTAATACGCTTACTGTGATGCTCAGTAATATGCCGACAGGTTATCACAGAGATGTCCAGCTTACAAAAGAAGTATTGTTCCCACAAATAACTTCATTAAAAAACTGTCTTGAAATATTGTTGTTGGTGTTACCCCAAATAACAGTAAATCCAAACATTTTAACTGATGAAAAATATACGTATTTATTCAGTGTAGAAGCAGTAAACGACTTGGTGAAAAAAGGTATTCCATTTAGAGACGCATACAAACAAGTAGGAAATGAGATTGATAATAAAATTTTTTCATACGATGTTTCACGGGGACTTGATCATACACATGAGGGCAGCATAGGTAATTTATGCAATGATAAAATTATTGATATGATGAATAATGTTTGTGACAGTTTTGCTACAGCTTAAATTATTATCTTAAACAATACGTACAAACCACCACTATTAAATATATTTGCGCAGCAAAATTTACATATTTCAACCCAGTAGCATAACCAACAATGAATAATTCTTACAACAGCTTAGTGCAGCAAACCTTTAATTTTCCTCAAGAGGGGTTTAAACTGCACGATAATCATTTGCAATATAATGATGTAGATATTAAAGCGCTGATTGATAAATATGGTACGCCACTAAAATTGTCCTATTTGCCAAAAATTGGTATGCAAATAAATAAGGCAAAGACAATGTTTGCTAATGCTTTTAAAAAGCATAAATACGAAGGAGAATACAATTATTGTTACTGTACAAAAAGTTCTCATTTTAGTTTTATTGTTGAGGAAACATTGAAGCACAACATTCATTTAGAAACTTCCTATGCTTATGATATTGATATTATAAATGCATTATTCAAAAAAAGAAAAATTACAAAAGATATAAATATAATTTGCAATGGCTTTAAG
>JANPIF010000164.1:0-6692 GCA_031424845.1 Ferruginibacter sp. | reverse complement strand
AGGTGTAATAAATATTAAAACAAAAAGAAATAAACAAAAGGGTTTTAATGGAAGTGTAAAAAATACACTGTCTTTTGGAAAATATCCTCGATCTTTTAATACACTAAATCTAAATTATAAAAAAGGCAAGTTTAATGTGTTTTCAAGCGTAAGTATTAACCATAGAAAGAATTACCAACAGCTTAATATAAATAGAAAATACAGCGATAATGGTGGGAACGTAAATGCTATTTTTGATCAAACAGCTGAATTTATAAGACAAAATAATAATAGTAATGCAAGTTTGGGAGTAGATTTTTTCGCTACTAAAAAAACTACTATTGGCATGGTGGCTACAGGTTATGTAACCAATGGTTCTCAAGATGGAACAAATACGAGTTTCTTAAAAAATGGAATGGGTGAGGTGAATTCTATATTATCATCCAGCAATTATGAAAAAAAGAATTTTAAAAATGCAGGGTTTAATTTAAATCTACGCCACAGTTTTGATAGTACAGGTAGAGAATTAACAGTGGATATGGATGCATTAAAATATAAAAGTATGCAGCACCAGTTTTTTAATTCGCAAAATTTTTCACCACTTTGGGTAAAGCAATCTGCTGAAGATTTAAAAGCAGATTTACCTGCAACTATAAATATATATAGTGCAAAACTGGATTATATACATCCATTTAAAAGTGGTTTGAAAATGGAAACAGGTCTGAAAACAAGTTTTGTGAATACTGATAACTTTGCTGGCTATTTTAATATCATAAATGGATTAGATGTTGTAGATAATGATAAAACAAACCACTTTAAGTATAAAGAAAACATTAATGCAGGATATGTAAATTTCAGCAAAGAATTTAAAAAGTGGAGTTTACAAACGGGACTACGATTAGAAAATACAAATTACAGTGGTAACCAGTTTGGTAATCCCATAAAAGCAGATTCATCTTTCAAAAGAAGTTATACGGGGCTTTTCCCAACAATGTTTGCGGGCTATAAATTAAACAGTAAAAACGAATTTGGTTTTTCCTATGGTAGAAGAATTTCCCGTCCAGATTATGAAAGCTTAAACCCTTTTATATTTTTTATAGATAAGTATACTTACGAAGCAGGTAACCCATTTTTAAAACCTATGTATGCAAACGTATTTGAACTGTCTCATACGTACAATAAATTTCTAACAAGTACTTTAAACTATACGCACAGTAAAGATATGTTTAATGAATACTTTCAACAATCAGGTTTTGCTACCATTGTAAAGGAGAATAATTATGGAAGTATAGATGATATTTCTTTATCGGTAAACGCAGAAATAAAACCTACAAAATGGTGGACCATCATGCCTTATGTAGAATTAAATTATAATGCAGTAAACTCCCAATTATATGGGTTTGAATTAAAGACAAACGGCACGGGCTTTAATGGTAACCTTAATAACCAATTTAAATTTAGTAAACAATGGAGTGCAGAGCTTACAGGTTTTTACAGATCGAAAATGATTAGAGGACAATTTGATATTGGTGAAGTAAAACAAATAAGTACTGGCGTATCTAAACAAATTTTAAAAACAAAAGGTAGTTTGAAGGTATTTGTAAATGATATATTTAATTCAGGCAATCAAAGAGGTGTAGTAAATATTCAAAATACAGTGGCAGCGTTTAGCCAGATAAGAGATAGTAGAAATGCAGGAGTAACTTTTAGTTACCGTTTTGGAAAAGCTTTAAAAATACAACAAAGAAAAACTGGTGGTGCAGGAGATGAGCAGGGAAGAATAAAAGCAGGATAGAATAAAGTTTTCGCTTTTAGAGCTGATAGGTTTATCAATCTCATTGATGATGTAATAATCACCGCAGAAAAAAGAGATTCCAGACTTTATGCAGAGATTCTCTGTGCAAACTCACCTAACTCCTTTCTCTGCGGTGAATTTTTTTGCCACAATTTTAAATGCACCAATAATATTACCTGCACTATCTTTGTACAAATTAAATAATTATGCCATCATTCGATATAGCCAGCAAAGTAGATCTTCAAACCCTTGATAACGCCATTAATGTTGTGAGCAAGGAAATTAAAAACCGTTTCGATTTTAAAGGATCACATGTAGTGATTGATCTAAATAAAAAAGACTTTAAATTGAATTTGGAAGCTGATAGCGAAATGAAAATTGATCAAATAAAAGATGTCCTTATCAGTAAAAGTATGAAGCAGGGTTTGGCTGCAGAAATTTATGATTTTAGCAAAGAGCCTTTTCCAAGTGGAAAAATTACCAAGCAAGAAGTAATTGTAAGAAATGGCCTAAAACAAGAGGATGCAAAAAAAATAGTAAAACTCATAAAAGACAGTGGATTAAAAGTTCAGGCAGCCATTATGGATGATATTATTAGAGTAACAGGTAAAAAAATTGACGATTTGCAGGAAGTTATTCAAGCAAGTAAAAGTTGGGATGTTGGATTAGCATTGCAGTTTGTAAATATAAAATAGTGTAGAGATCAGTGTAAAGGTTACAATTCTTGCATATTTAACCGTAAATCCTTACTTTTGCACATTAAAATAACAAAGCATGGCAAAATCCATGCATCAAAAACAATAAAATGAAAAAAGATTTGCACCCAAAAAACTACAGAATGGTAGTTTTTAAAGACATGAGTAACGGTACAACATTTTTAAGCAAATCAACTGCCGTAACAAACGAAACAGTTGTATTTGAAGAAGATGGTCAGGAATATCCTGTAATTAAATTGGAGATTTCTAATACATCTCACCCGTTTTATACCGGTAAAAATGTATTGGTAGATACTGCAGGTCGTATTGATAAATTTAACAAGCGTTTTGGTAAAAAAACTGCCGTTACCACTGCCGCTCCAGCAGCAGAAACAGCAGAATAATTTCCAACAAACTTTACAATATTTTCCCTTCGAATGTTCTTTCGGAGGGATTTTTGTTTTAAGAACACATGAGAGATATTGGTCACTAGTGCACGAATTTTTACTAATATCTTAAAACCATTCGTGCTAATTATTGTATTCGTGGCATTAACTAATTTAACTTTGCTGCGCAATAATTTACAGAAAAAAATAACGATGAAATACGAAGTAGGCGATAAGATTTTGGTGTTGGCAACAGATGAAGAAGGAAAAGTGGTGGAGTTGATGAATGAAAAAATGGTAATGATAGAAGTAAGGGGAGTAAAATTTCCTGCATATATGGACCAGATAGACTTTCCTTATTTTAAAATGTTTTCGCAGAAAAAAACACCTGAAAAGAAAACTATTTATGTTGATAATATAAAGAGAGAAAAAATCACACCTAAAAAGAAAACAGGCGATGGTGTTTTTTTGCGTTTTTTACCTGTATTTGATAAAGATGTATTTGATGATGATGTAGTGGAAAAACTAAAAGTTTATCTTATAAATCAAAACGAAGAAAGTTACGAATTTAAATATGATTTAGTATTTAATGGAGAAAGTTCTTTTAGTCTTAAGGCTAATATTGGTGGGCTTGCAGAGTTTTATTTGCACGATGTAAATTTTGAAGACATGGGCGAAAGTCCGAAATTTGAATTTGATTTTTCACTTACAAATCCAGATAAGAAAAAAGCAGCAGCACACGAAGTTTTTTTCAAATTAAGGGGAAAGCAGCTTTTCAAAAAAATAGAGGAGACCCTGTTAAAAAATGAAGCATCTTTTGCATATGAATTATTTACCCACTATCCTGATAGGTTAGCTGAAGAAAAAGTTGATTTGAGTGGATTAAACAATGCTGGCTTTAGGGTTTACAATGCAGATAAAATAAGAGAAAATCTTTCTCCATCACGATCAGTAGTTGATTTGCATATTGAAAAAATTACAGACAGCTGGAAACAGCTATCCAATTTTGAAATACTTACATCACAACTAAACACATTTGAAAAATACTACGAACTTGCTGTTGCTCATAAGCAACCTACACTCATTGTAATACATGGAGTGGGAGAAGGTATTTTAAGAAATGAAATACATGATATTTTAAGGCTGAAAAAGGAAGTAAAATCTTTTGTAAACCAATACCATCCTTTGTATGGGTTTGGTGCTACGGAAATATATTTTAATTAATTCTTAAAAAGTATAAAGGCAAACAATTAATTTTTACCATTGTTTGCCTTTATAATAAGTGGTCATTTACATTATTTTGTTTTTAATTTTTCTTTTTAAAAGAAATATTAGGCATAAAATTTACTCCAACAATAAAATTTGCAGGGGCCATAGGAAAATAAAAATTTTCTGTAGTTAAAGCACCTTGGTATTGATAACTATAAGTATAACCATTTGGTTCATACATTCTCGAAAAAATATTATTGATCTGTACGTAGAAATTTACTTCGCTTATTTGCTTTCCTTTTAAAGTATAGGTTGCTTTTACATCTTGTGTATAATAATCACTAAGCATTCTGTTTTTATTTGAAGTGTTATCCAGAAATTGATTGCCCACATATTTACCTGTAAAATTGAGCAAAAGATTTTTTGTAGGAGTTACATTTAAAGTAATGCTACTGATAATATCTGGCGAAAAAGAAATATCTGCTTCTTTATAGAAAAAAGATTTTTGCCCACCATTATCATAATCATCAAAATATTCAGTATAGTTTATTACCTTGTTTTTACTAAGAGTTATATTACCTTCAAAGGAAAATATTTTACTGAGAGCCGCACTGCCAAAGAGTTCTATACCGGTACGGAAACTTTTGGGTATGTTCGTTCTCGTATAAGCACCCACATCGTTTATTTTACCTGTTAGTACCAATTGGTCTGTGTAAAACATGTAATAAAAATTAGCGCCAAGTTTTACATTCGATTTATTCCATTCAAAACCGGTTTCAATATCATTTAATTTTTCAGGTTTGGGAAGATCTGTAATAGATGCTTCAAAATCTGCCCGGTTTGGCTCTTTAACTGCACGTCCATATGAACCATATAATTTAAAGTTCTTTTTTGTATAGGTAACCCCAGCTTTTGGGTTGAAGAAAAAATAATCTTTATCCAGTTTAATGGTCGGGTTATCTCTAAAACCAATAATAGTATAATTGATGTTTCTTATTTGCACATCTGCAAATGTTTGAAAATATGTGCCAATGTTTTGAGTCCATTTTAAATAAGATGAAAAATCATACTTACGTGCTGTATTATTGTACCATCTGTAATTTGCCGGAACTGCCGTTTGTTCTTTAGCCCAAATTACTTCACCGTAATGATCACCTTCATAACGGTTATAACCTCCACCAGCAATTAATTGCGTTTTGTTTTTATCATACTGTAAAGAAAATATTGATCCGTAAAAATTATTGTCAAGCCATAGGCGTCTTATAATATCTGTAGAACCAGGTTGTAATCCATAATCTTCCAAGGCAACAGTAGTTTTATATTGCTCATAATATCCTTTTCCCTTTGTAAGAAATACAGCAATGTTTGATTTTAAATATGGACTGTAACTATGGTTGTTAAATAATTGATAGTGCGTTTGTGTGTAGTCATCTACCTCATTGTTGTAAGGTGTACCTGGCTTTTCCGTACCTGCACTGTTGTATCGCCTGTTTGTATCTAAGGCAGTTTGGTTTACACCATAATACGCTTGATAGGTTCTTTCTTTTCCTGTAAACACATTTAGACGCAAAGAACTTTTTGTAGTGGTATAAGCTGTACTTAAAAAGTAAGATTTTAACCTTGCACTTGCTCTTTCAATATAACCTTGCGAACGTATATTGCTCATACGGGCATCTACTGTAAAATGTTTGCCTAAAATGCCGCTGTTGTAAATGAGCGTATTTTTAAATGTTTCGTATGAACCTGCGGTACTGTTTAATTCCAGATTGCTTTTTTTATTTAACTCATTTGTACTTACGTTTATACTCCCACCAAAAGAACCGGCACCATTAGCAGAAGTTCCTACACCTCTTTGCACTTGTATGCTGCCTGCAGACGAAGAAATATCTGGTATGTTTACTAAAAAAGTGCCCAAGCTTTCAGCATCGTTGTAAGGAATTCCATTTAGCGTTACGTTTATACGGGTGGCATCTGTACCTCGTATGCGTATGCCAGTGTAACCTATTCCTGTACCAGCATCTGAGTTTACAACCACTGATGGTGTATTATTTAAAATAAATGGAAGATCCTGCCCAATATTCAATTTCTTGATATCTTCTTTTAATAAATTTGTTTTTGCAAAGGGGTTTTTATCCTGCGCTTTTACAGCTGTAATTTCTACAGGTTGTAAATAAGAAGTGTCATTAAAATTTTTGTTTTTTTGGGCAAATGAATTTGCAGCAAAGCAAAAGATGCTCACACATAAAATTAAATTCTTCATAATAAATAATTTGTGCTGAACATTCCGGGCAGAGGTTGCCAGTGCTGTAAATAATAGTACTCCCTTCGCAGGCATTACCCTGAGCAGGTTAAACGGGTATAATCTCAGCCTCAATAAATGAAGCACCCCGGAAATTCAGGCATTAAAAAAAGATCGAAATGCAAAGGTATAAGAGAAATTATAAAATTTATATTTTTTTTTGTAACAATTGTATTATGCTATGCGTATAACATAAAACCAATCTAAAATAATAAAAATAAAAGGTATGAAAAACTTCTTTACAGTTGTAGCAATGTTATTAAGTATGTGCGTTTTTGCTCAAACTAAACAACAAAGAAATGTAGGTTCGTTTACCGGTATTAGTGCTG
>JANPIF010000163.1:0-5345 GCA_031424845.1 Ferruginibacter sp. | reverse complement strand
GTAATCCGGATAATGATGAAATAAAATATTATTATCCTACACAAAATTTGGTAACGGCGCCGGAGATTATTTTCTTTTGGGTGGCTCGTATGATCATGGCAGGCTACACTTACAAAAATGAAATGCCTTTTGAGAATGTTTATTTCACGGGTATTGTAAGAGATAAGCAGGGCAGAAAAATGAGTAAGAGTTTGGGCAATTCGCCGGACTTACTTGCGCTGATAGACCAATATGGTGCGGATTCTGTACGATTTGGAATTATGATTGCCTCCCCTGCTGGTAATGATATTTTATTTGATGAAAGCGCATTAGAACAGGGAAGGAATTTTAATAATAAAATGTGGAATGCGTTAAAGTTGGTGAAGATGTGGGAAAGCCGGACGACGGACGACAGACCACAGACCACGGGGACCAACCTTGAACTTTCAACTTTGAACTTTGCAACCTCTTGGTTTGAAAATAGATTGAATGAAGTTCGTTTGGAAGTAAATGAATTACTTAATCAATTTAAATTGAGTGAGGCATTAAAAGTTATTTACTCTTTAATATGGGATGACTTTTGCAGTTGGTATTTAGAGTGGGTAAAGCCCGGGTTTGAACAACCAATTGATATAACAATTTATAAAAAAACGGTGGGTTATTTTTCTCAATTGATGGAAATATTGCATCCTTTTATGCCTTTTGTTACAGAAGAAATTTATCATTTATTGGATAACAAAACAGATGATTTGTGTGTGAAGGTTTCAGATGTTGTTGGAACTACTGATGGTAAAATATTAGCAGAGGCAGCACTCCTTAAAAGCATTATCAGCGGCCTTAGAGATGTGAGAAACAAAAATCAAATAAAACCAAAAGAAACCATTAAAGTACATATACAAACAGCAGAAGTAGAAGTGTATAAAAGTATAGAAAGGATTTTGGCAAAGCAGATAAACAGTGCATCTATCTGTTACGTAAATGATGCGGTTGCAGGAACGATCACTACTGTTATAGGAAAAGATAAATTCTACATTGAAACAGAACAACCGCTAAATACTGCCAGTCAAAAAGAAGATCTAGAAAAAGAACTAAATCACTTAAAAGGATTTTTAGCTACTGTAGAAAAGAAGCTAAGCAACGACAAATTTGTAGCTAATGCTAAGCCAGAAGTATTGGCATTGGAGCAAAAGAAAAAAGCTGATGCGGAGGAGAAAATTAAGATAATTGAAGAGAGCTTAAATTTAATAACCAATTAACATTAAAGATTTTTTTGCATAACTGCGTGTTAAAATATTGCACGCAGTTTTTTTATGGAATAAATCTAATTAAATTGTAGCATGAAATTTTTTAAAATAGTTATACTCCTATTATTAAGCACTCATTTATTTGCACAAAAACCTAAGCCACAAAAACCTACAACCTTTGTAAAATTTAAAGCACCCAAACTTACCACTTTGCTTGGTGGTTATAAAGATACCATGTACATAGCCCCACAAATGGCTGACAGTATTATTGGTTTATCATTAAAAGTGATTGATGCTAAAAATGTTGTTTATACCGTTTCATCTTACCAGTTTTTATATAAAAAAATTGTTACTACCGAAGATGAAGCTACCGGTAAAACCAGTAAAACAAGTTCTATAAAATCATCGCTTTTCCAAACTTCTCCCCTACCAACACTTTGGTTAAATGCGGTGAGAGAAAACTTGAACCCTGGTGAAGAATTTTTCTTTTTTGCTATTGTTGTAAAAGACCCGCAAGGAAGAATAATGTATGCGCCAGATTTAAAATTGATACTGAAGTAATGGAAATTAAAATAGCTTCCCTACAAGATTTACCAACTATACAACAGCTTGCAGAAACTATTTGGCCCATTTGTTATGGACCTATTATTTCTGCAGAACAAATAACGTATATGTTGGATCTTATTTATAGCCAAGATGCATTAACGACGCAATATGATAAGGGGCATCGCTTTGTAATGGCTATAGAAAATAATACTCCCATAGGCTTTGCATCATTCTCGCAAAAATCTACAGAAGAATCAAGCACTTTTCGTTTACACAAAATTTATGTACTTACAACGATTCACAAAAAAGGCGTTGGCAGTTTTTTGCTTGATTATGTATGCAAGGAAAGCAAAAATGCTGGTTCTAACTTGCTGGAATTAAATGTAAACAAGTATAACATTGCTAAAACTTTTTACGATCAAAAAGGTTTTTCCATTTTAAGAGAAGAAGTAATTGATATTGGAAATGGTTTTGTAATGGATGATTATGTGATGGTTAAAAAATTATAATCGCCTTAATTAATTTGATTTAATTTTTCTTAAAATAATTATTAAAATACAACAATTGATATTGTATGGCATTTTCCCAATAAAACCAATCATGCTTTCCAGGTCGTTCAATATAATCGTGTGGTATTTTTAATCTTACCATTTTGTCGTGTGCGGCTTTGCTCATCCCAATAATAAAATCCTGCAGACCACAATCAATAATAATAGCGAGAGAATCTTTCGGGTATTTTTCTATTACAGTCAATACGCTATAGTCGTGGTAAATAGTTTTATTTATAATTGTGTCGCCCAAACGCTTTGGTACATCATACCCTTTTCTTATTTCACTTACATTTAATGCACCACTCATACTACCGCAAGCTCCAAATGTTTCCGAATGCCTAAAAGCTAAAAACATGGCGCCATGCCCACCCATACTCAATCCCGTTATTGCTCTAAATTTTCTATCTTTTTTAGTTTTGTAATTCGCATCTATAAATGCTGGCACTTCCCTAGCAACGTGTGTTTCAAAACGGTAAGCACTATCAACTGGACTATCAAAATACCAGCTGTTGTTTGCACCATCCGGACAAACAATAAGCATCTTATAATCATCAGCATGCTTTTGAAATGAAGGCACTTTTTTTATCCAATTATCATAAGTACAATACGCTCCATGCAATAAATAAACTACAGGAAATTGGTTACTTTTTTTATAATTATTGGGTTTAATAACAATTGCTTTAATGTTTCTATGCATGGCTTCGCTGTATATTGAAACAGTATCTACCGATCCAAACGAAAAGCTAATTGCAACAAATAAAGCTAAAAATAAAGTGACTGTTTTTTTCATTAAAAATTAATTATAAAAGATTGACCTAAAAATTTGTGTGTATATAATACCAAAGTTTAAAAATTACGACATTGCTAAAAAATGCCAATCCAATCATTTGTTTTCTCGTTGATTTGAAACAAATTTTATCACGTTCACCCCTAACCACTCAACCCGTAACCCGCAACTAGTAAACCAACTGCACCGTATCCTTTATTACTCCCATTACAAAAACACTCTGCACATTTCCTATATTTTCAATCTGGCTTAGCTTATTTACATGAAAGTCATAATACGAATCCATGTTTTCTTCCACTACTTTCAGCATAAAATCAAACTCTCCGCTTATGCTGTAGCACTCAATAATTTCATTCATTTCATTAATGACATTAATAAATTTTGTTCCTGCGTTTTTACTGTGTGCTTTTAGCGATACATAACAAATCACCATAAGTCCTTTCTTCACTTTGCTGTGATCCACAAGCGTTACATATTGCTTTATAACGCCATCATTTTCCATTCGCTTTATGCGCTCATGTACAGGCGTAGTGCTTAAGTGGATTTTTTCAGAAATTTCCTTTACTGTAATTCTTGCATTTTGCTGCAGTAAAGCCAAGATGGAAAGATCTTTAGTATCTAGTGATAAAACAGAAGTAGCCGTTTGTTCTTTTACAATATCTTTTGCCATGGTAAAATGTATATTTATCCTTTAAGAATACTCTAATTTACACCTTTATCCCAAAGATTTAAATTAACACAGAATATTTTCCTATATACTTTACATTCGCACTTCAAAACGAATCAGAATTTTAATTATAAAATCTGTGCAAATCAGTATTACTCTGTGAGCACATTAATTCAACAAAAATGGAAACAACAACGTTTACAGGAATCGATTTCACCCTTAAAAATAAGGTTGCCGATATCAGCCTTGCAGCTTGGGGCCGCAAAGAAATTATGCTTGCCGAAGCAGAAATGCCGGGTCTTATGAGTCTTCGTGAAGAGTTTGGCAACAGCAAACCACTTGCAGGCGCACGCATTGCAGGTTGCTTACACATGACCATTCAAACTGCCGTTTTAATTGAAACATTAACGCACCTTGGTGCGGAAGTTAAATGGAGTTCATGTAACATATTTTCTACACAAGACCAAGCTGCTGCTGCAATTGCAGAAACTGGCTTAGGCGTTTTTGCATGGAAGGGACAAACACAGGCCGAGTCTGATTGGTGCATTGAGCAAACATTGTTCTTTGGCAGCGCAGACAAACCTTTGAATATGATTTTGGATGATGGTGGTGATTTAACCAACATGGTTTTTGATAAATATCCTGAATTGATCAGCGGCATTAAAGGATTGAGCGAAGAGACAACTACAGGTGTACATCGTTTATACGAGCGTATGGCAGCAGGTACTTTGCCTATCCCGGCTATCAACATTAATGACTCTGTTACAAAATCTTAATTTGATAACAAGTACGGTTGTCAGGAGTCTTTGGTAGATTCAATCCGCAGAGCAACTGACGTTATGATGGCAGGAAAAGTAGCAGTAGTAGGCGGTTACGGCGATGTTGGAAAAGGAAGTGCATTAAGTTTACGTGGCGCAGGTGCAAGAGTTATCGTTACTGAAATTGATCCAATCTGTGCTTTACAGGCTGCAATGGATGGTTTTGAAGTAAAGAAAATGATTGACGCTGTAAAAGAAGCAGACATAATAGTTACTGCATCTGGTTGTAGAGATTTGATTACAGAAAATCATTTCCGCAACATGAAAGACAAAGCAATCGTTTGTAATATCGGTCACTTCGATATTGAAATTGATATGGCTTGGTTAAATGCAACTTACGGTTCATCTAAAAACACCATCAAACCACAGGTTGATTTATATACCATCGAAGGAAAAGACATAATCGTTTTGGCAGAAGGTCGTTTAGTAAATTTAGGTTGTGCTACAGGTCATCCAAGTTTTGTAATGAGTAACTCATTCACTAACCAAACCCTTGCACAGCTTGAGCTTTGGCAGAACAGTGCTAACTACGAAAATAAAGTTTATGTGCTTCCTAAGCATCTAGATGAAAAAGTTGCACGCCTTCACCTTGCAAAAATAAATGTAGTGTTAGATGAATTAACTACTGCACAATCAGAATATTTGGGCATCGCTAAAGAAGGTCCGTTCAAATCTGATATGTACAGATACTAGTCCATAGTTTATAGTCCATGGACCATAGAAAAGCATAGGCTTTTGCCCTGGTTCATTTCA
>JANPIF010000162.1:0-24447 GCA_031424845.1 Ferruginibacter sp. | reverse complement strand
TTTTGCTGTGGTGAACCTTTACAAGTAAGAGAAGCCAATATGCAAAATGAACATATAGAAAAGCAGTTACAAGAAAGTCTGTTTCATTTGTCTGCTGAAGCTATGCAAGATTTTGTAATAGCTTATGAGCCAATATGGGCGATAGGTACAGGACTTACGGCAAGTAGTGCGCAGGCACAAGAAATGCACGAGCATGTACGGACAGTATTTGCAAATAAATACGGAAATGAAGTAGCCACCAGAATATCTATATTGAACGGTGGAAGGGTGAAAGCTGCCACTGCAAAAGAAATTTTTTCTCAGCCCGATGTTGATGGGGGACTAGTTGGTGGAGCAAGCCTTGTACCAGCAGAATTTATTACGATTATAAAAAGTTTGAAAAAATAATTTTACTTTATTTAACTGGTAAAATATAGTGATTTTTTAGCCATTCACTCTTGATGAATACTCTAACGTTTTATCCATTCGCCCAAGGCGAATGGTTTTTATTTTGCGGTAAATAGCATTCTGAACTTTATAATTTTTTTGTTTACCATAAATACAGATCGAAAAATAGTAATGAAAATCATTGCTTAAGTTATAAACAGGGCTATCCGTGTGATGATTTTTGTGTGATGGTCTTTCGGCGGGGTAATATCGCCCGCCCGATGAATGCTTTCAGACGAGTATAGCCCACAACCACCGTTTTAAAATTTTTAAGCTAAACAAGTGCTTCTACAGCCGCAAACTCTATTCTACTACATTTTGAGGAATATTTGCTGTTTCACATAAATTAAGTTTATCAAGATCGAGAATGGTAGTATTTTTTTCATTATCTCGGTGAAACATAGGTATAAATTTTACACCATATCGCACTTCATCTAGTGTGTAGGATGTGCGTGCAATAACGGTATTGCTAAACATATCGTCGAATGCTTTTACAAAAACAATGATTTCTCCCTTTGCATTTTTAAAATCTTCTTCTGTAAAATTATAAAGCGGACTTTCTTCTGTAATGGGATGCACAATTGTCCAACTGAGGGTAAGTGAATTGATGGTCCTTAATTCCAAATCGAGATTAAAAAAACGGTTAACTGTTTTACCTTCTTCTTCAGTCATTAATGCTAATGTAATTTTAGCCTCAGCATCGGTAAGGGCAGTATTTTTATATGGTGCAAGCCTAATCATTAAAGCTGAAATTTCTTTGTATGGAGCAATAACGGCATTTTCAGCAAATTTTATAAATGCTTTTGGACGGCTAAATCTACCATACATTAGCCCTGTAGCTACGGCAAAACTAAGTAGCCCTATAAGTGCCTGAAAAGAGGATACAGCATTCATGGCAAAACCACTTGGGCTGATTCTGCCATAACCTACAGTGGTGTAAGTTTGGGTACTAAAAAAGAAAGCTTCCATAAACTTTTCAGCTTCTGAACTGGTTTTTAAACCGATTAAATGTTCTACTCCTATGAAATAATAAATAAGGGTGAATACTAAATTTACTGTTATATAAAAAAAAAGAATTGTCAAAAAAAATCGCCATGATGAAATGGAAAGCATGCTGTGAAACCAGCTATACCGTTTGAAAAAACTTATGCCTCTCTTTTCAATATTTGGTGAGCCATCTACATTGAGTAACCTTCCACCATAGCTGGAAGCATTTGTGCCAAAGCCTGTATTAGACATGGTTGCAGAATCGTTTCTTATTTTTTTTGGAAAAGACATATCTCTTATTTGTATTGCAAATTAATCATTTTTAAATTTTCAGATTTTAAATAAATATATTTATGCCATAATAAATTATATGAAATTAAAGCAGGCGCTGCTGCACAATACCGGTTGGAGAGTTATAACAATGCTGTTTACTTTTTTAAACAACATTCTTATTGTGCGCATACTCGGAGTGGAAGCGAGTGCAAATTTTTTCTATGCATTAGCAGCATTTACTTTATTGAGTACAATTTTAAGAATAGGATTGGAAAATGGAATTGTTTATTTTGTTTCGAAAAGACCTGACAAAACAAAAGCAGTGAGTTTATTAATATTATTGATATTGTTTTTACAAACAATACTTACAATAATTATATTAAATATCTATGCAAAAGAAATTACAGGATTTACCTTTTTATGGTGTGTAGTTTTTATTATGAGTAATGTGATTGTTTATTATGTAAGTGCATTTTATCAGGTTAAAAGAATGTATATAAGCCTTAATATTTCTGCTTGTTTTATAGTATTATGCCAAACAATTTTTTTGTATTATTTGTACATATCTGGTATAGATTTTTTGCAGAACAATAAAATTTCAAAAAACAGCAACGATTTAATGCTAATTATTTCCGGTATAGGTATTTTGCTTCAAATGATTTTTTTATGTTTTTATTTTTACAAACAACACAAAAATGATTTTAAGTTAATTGCACAAACAGGCACAATTACAAAAAGTATTTTCAGTTATTCACTCAATAATTTTGGTGTAACAGTATTGTTATTTTTAGTACTGCGGGCAGATCTTTTTTTTGTGGAGAAATACTGTGATAAAATAGCGCTTGGTAATTATGTACAGGCTGCTAAAATTGGCCAAATGTTGTTGGTTTTTCCTGGTTTAATAGCAGGAGTTATTTTTCCTTTTACAATAAACGCTGCTGAAGCTTTGGCAGGAAAAGTAGCATTATTGTGCAGGTTACTTACTGTTGTGTATTTTACCTGTTTTATTTTATTTTTATTGATAGGGCCATATATTTTTACATGGATGCTCGGTGGGGATTTTAAACTCATGTACTCAATTTTTATTGCATCATTTTTAGGAGTTTATTTTTTATCGATCAGTTTATTATTAGTCTCTTATTTTGAAGGAGTAAATAAGCAGGTGATTATATTATGGGCACTTTTGATAACGTTTATAATTATCATATCAGCAGATTATTTTTTAGTGCCTGCATACGGTTATATGGCTGCTGCTGTAATTTTTTCAATTGCTAATTTTGTGGGTATGTTTATGCTTTTAAAAGCCTTTAATAAAAAAACTGGAATCAGATTGAATAAAATATTTCTGTTTAAATTGAATGATTTAAATAGCTTTTAAATTAAGTGATATTACTTGGAGCTTTTAACCCAATGGTATTAAAACCAAAAATCTCATTGGTAGTTATAGAGATGCTGCTAAATCCTCTTTTATAAAACCAAGATGCTACTTCATTATGACTGTGCTCACTTCTAAATTCCGGAGTAAACCAGTCTAAAATATCCACCATCATTTCTCTAGCATTTTGTTTATTACCTTTTAATTTCTTGATTACATAACTAACAGGAAAAATTGTAAGAAGGTATAAATAATATTGAAAACTCAATGGAAGTTTACTTGTAAATTTCCTAATGTGATTAAACATATTGTGAATAAAATCTTTTCGGGGATGGTATAAAAAAACGCTCATTTTTCCGCCATTTTTTAGAAGTGGAGTTATACATGAAAATGATAATTCTGTGTTATTTGTGTGTATTAAAACTCCACTACAATGCACTACATCAAAATATTCAAAAGCTACCGGGGGAAATTGAACATCACCTTGAATAAAATGTACATATTGAGAAAAATTGTGTCGGCTTGCCACAATAATACTGTCACTAAAATCCATCCCAATATTGGTAATATTTTTATTTCCTAGCAGACAATTAAGTTTTCCATTACCACAACCAGCATCAAATACTATTTTATTTTTTAAGCTTATACTTGTTTCATTTGTTTCTAATAAAAAACGATCAAACATTTCGTCATCCCCTGCATTCCACGTTCTGTCTTTTTCATAATCATACACGGACCATTCTTTTGTAAAACTTTCTTTAGTACGCTTATTTTTTTTAATCACATAGTTTAAAAAATCTTCGTTTTCTGTTTTAATTTTTTTACTTCTATCTTCAAAATCTATCAAGTTCTTTTTTAAAAAGGTTTTATAATCTATAAATGCCTCCACACATAATCGGGGAATACCTTCAATTATTGGATAAAACCAATCATTTTCTGAAAATAGAATTCCTTCTTCAATAATTGTTACCATATGCTCTCCATAAGGCTTTTCAATTTCTTTTATTAATTGGAGTGTGAGTTTACTTTTGGTAACTGGGCACCTTAAAATTTCTAATAATTTGTATTGCATTTTGAAATAGCGTTATTTTACAATAATACTATTTTAAATATGGATGAAATAAAGAAAATTATTGAATCTATTTGTAAAAAAATGCATAAACTATTTCTTTACCATCTCTTTAAAGAAGCAAAATTATTCTTTCTTTTTGCTATACTTTTTATTTTAGCTTATGTAATTGTATTACGAAAGCAAATGGATATGTTGTTGTTTCCAATAAACAGCATGTTTTCTATGCAAACAGCCAGAGACTTTTCTACTTCCACCTACGCATTAAAACTGAATGGAAAAATTGTGAAAATAACAGATGACCCTTATTTAAAAAAAGATTTTTCTGAAAGTTCGTTACAAATGTTTTCTAAATGGATAAAGGCTGATAGGAAAGATTTGATGACGGGTTTGCTGGAAAGAAGAATTACAGACACGAATACCCGAGAAAAATATTTAAAAAAATTAGCACCGCTTCCTAATACAATTAATACATGGCCTGTTTGGTTTGTAAAATTTCATCATTTACCTGTGAGGGTAGGAGATGGTGTAGAAATTTGGGAATATACTTTTGATGTTACCGAAAACACTTTTAAACTGAGAGACTCCACATTGGTAATAAAACAAACGGTAACCAATGAATAAAAACGCTTACATAGAGCCGCTAACCATTAAAGCTTATCGAATTATATTATCGATATTGCTGGTAGAAGTTTTGATTTATTTTTTTAGTGGAATTCATACGACGGCTTTTGCAAAGAACAGCTTTATAGCTTTTGAACAAGATCCACTTTTATGGATGATATATTTCACTGGCTTGCCACAATTTATTTTAAGTAATATTTATCTATGTTATTTTATAGATGTAGCCATACTTCTTTTATTGATAGCTCTTATTTTAAAACCTTTACATAAATGGATAGCTATAACGCTCCTTATTTTATTAATTCTATTTTATACAATTTTTACAGGACACCTGGCACATAGAAATTATCAATCGGGTTACCTGTTAATTTTGCTGCCTTTTATTTTTGCTACTGTAAAACGCAAACAAATTGTTTTTGAATTTACAAGATATTTTTTATTGTTTTTTTATGTATCAGCAGCATACTTTAAATTAAAAAGTGGTTCGGTTTTTTCAGCTGATCATTTAAATCATGCCGTAGTAAAACAATTTACACCTTACTTTTTAGAGCAATCTTATTCTATTCGTACCAATTTTAATTTATACTTAATTACACATAATCAGTTTGCAACTTTTTTATATATTGGGGCTACCATTTTAGAACTTTCAGCAATTCTCGGTTTCTTTACCAAACGTTTTGATACCTATTTAGCCCTCTTTTTTTTACTGTTTCATTTTGCAAATTGGTTTATAATGGATATAGCTCCGTTTGGGCAAATAGCATTTATTTGTACACTTTTTTTTAGTAAAAGATTTGCCTGGAATCCAACAAATCTCCCTCGGTAAATTATACAATTTTAAGAATTTAAACTTTATTATTTTAGGCATGTATTGATACCTGCTATGTATAATTGTAGAACAAATCCTTTAACATTTTCTTTAATGGAACGGTAATTGAAAATAGGGTGAAAAATAATTAAGCTATGAAAAAAATATTTTTATTATGCGTTGTAGCATTCTCAATGATAGGAGCAGAAGCGCAAACAAAAAAAGGAAAAAAGTTTAGAAAAGCACCCAATAAAGAAGCTGTTGCAAAAGCCAAATTTAATAAGGCAGAAGCTCAAAAAAAATTGATGAGAGATTCTCTTATCATTGGATTAAGAATGGAAGATTCACTTCGATTAGCAGCAGATAGTATTTCAGATTTTCAAAAAGACAGTTTGAGTTTAGTTTATCGTGAAAGTGGATTAAGAAACATTGATAGTTTGAAAAATGTACGCTACGGTTTGATTGTAAAGAACCGTGAAGATGCCGATAAAATGGACAAGGTGCAAATGGATATTAACCGTGCTGCAAAATTAAATGAATACCAAAGCAAGCAGGTAAAATATATTAACCAGACTTACAGTGATAAAGCTAAGGCTATAGTACAAAATGTAGATCCTCAAACAAAAAAGCAGGAGCTAGCTATTTTAAATGAAGAAAGAAGAAATAAAATTAGAGTTATTGTAGGAAAATCTAGAGAGCGTAAATTGGAAAACGAACGTAAAGATTTTATAAAAAAGAATGGTGCAGATGAAGCAACAGCATGGATTGATATTGCAGAGAGTGTTGCAGTTAATAAATAACAAGTAAGTATATCTATGAAATAGTAAAAGTCCAAATCTCTATTTTTAAAAGCCGTTACAGAAAGTAACGGCTTTTATTATGATATTAATTTAAAAAATAATTGGTATTAAAAATGTATTATTATTAAAAAAACTTTTATGGAGCAGAATTACAAACATCATTTAAAATTTTATCTACCCCATCATTTTATTTTATTACCTACAATGATTGGTGCTGTAATAATTGGAATATTTAAAATTTTTAAAAACAGGGAAGAATCACTTATTTGGATATTATTTACTTTCCTATCCTTTGCTATTTTATATTTAGCAGTAATGCTCCGCCAACATTATGCTCTAGGAAATCAAAATAGAATTGTAAGATTGGAATTTTACCTCAGGTATTTTCAACTTACCGGTAAAAAGTATAATGATACATTGGATGCCTTATCTTTTAGCCAAATAGCAGCTTTAAGATTTGCCTACGACGATGAATTTTTAATTTTGACAGAAAAAGCAATAAGCGAGAACTTATCCGCAGATAATATTAAAAAGTTAATTACTGTTTGGAAGCCTGATCATATGCGGGTATAAAAAAATGCTCCGATAATATCGGAGCATTTTTCATGAAATTTTATTTATCTTTTAAACAATATCGTATTTGGATTTACCCCTGGTGTAACTGAAAATGAAAACTTTTTTACCCCATTGCTTCCAAAGCAAGTTACTATTCCTGTTGAAGTGAAATTTTTTGCATCAGCAATATAAACATCGCCATTTTGTGAGTCAATATTTAAACCATAAGGAGTTTGAATGACAGTACCATCAGTAATAAATTCATTTCTCGTTACAGTATTTGTAGTTGTGTTATACACTTTTGCCGTACCGGTGCCACCATAATTATTATATAAATAGGCTGTTTCCCCAGCTATTCTAACATTGGAATAACTAAAGTTGCTACCAAGATTTATACTTGTTGTATTCAAAGTTCCGTTTATAACAGAAACAGAAGCAGGAATAGTTGTATAATTGCCATAAGCACTCACATATACATTTCCTGCAGCATTTATTTCTACTTTGTAAGGATTAACCCCCACCTTAATTTTTCTAACTTCAAGTTCGGTATTCAAATCAATTAAAGAAACAGTGGAATCGGGGATGGTATTAAAACCTCCGGAATTTGCAACATATAAAAAGTTAGCAGAAGCAGCTATTCCTTCAGGATTAGCACCCACTACAATAGTTTTTATAATGGCAAGAGATGATGTATCAATAACGCTTACCGTATTATCGTATGATGTTACATATACTTTTCCACGTGCAGCAACCGCATAACGAGGTTGCTTATTAATATTGCCATTTTTAAAAGAAATCTGTTTGATAAATTTTGCGTTGGACGCTTTTAAAACGGTTACCAAACCTGATTGATTCAATACAATATACATTTTTGAACCATAGATAATCGCATCATTACCTAACCCCCCAAGCCCAGCGGTTGAATCTGGATTTTGTTGTAAAAAAACATCACCAGTTGTAGTAGATGATCCTTTTGCAAAAAAAGATAATTTTGTATTATTTGCATTGAAACTACCTTCACTAAGCACATAAGCTCCTTCGGGTAGTGTAAATTCAGGCGGTAAAACTGCGGCTGTGTCTTCAACTTTTTTACATGCATTTAAAAGTAATACTGCACTGAAAATGGCAAAACTTGTTTGTTTAATATTCATATGATTGTTTTTGTTTTTTAAAAGAGATATTTAAAGTAATTCTATAATTAAAGCCCGGCATTGGATAATATTTTACCATTTCATATTGGGTGTTAAAAATATTATTTGCATCCAGTATAATTTTATAATTGGTAGAAAATGTTTTACCAAAACTGTAGCTAAACGATACATCATTTGTATTCCAAGGTTGTAATAAATTCTCAAACAATGCCTCACCTTGTTTATATCTGTAAGATGAAAAAATGATATTGTAATTTAAACTTGCTCTCTTATGCTCTATGCTAAAAGAACTGCTACCACTATGTTTAGGGGTATATGGTAATTGCGTTTTATAAACTGATGATGTGTTATCGGTTACATCTAACACTTCCTGAAAACTATATGTTACATCTGCTGATAATCTAACATTTTTCCACTCTTTGGTTTTTGTATGAAGGGATACATCTATCCCTTTAATTTTTACTTTTCCTATATTTTGTACAGACCATTGAAAAAGATTTTGTGTAGGCAGTGCAATTATTTTATCATTTACATAGTTGAAAAAAGCATCTGTAGTTATTGTAATATTTTGAAGAAAACCAAGGTTTTTCCTGCCATATGTAAGTCCTGCATTTAACTGATCTGCATACTCAGGTTTTAAATTTATATTACCCACATTTGTATAATATAAATCATTAAATGTGGGAGCTCTAAAAACATGTTTATAAAATGCTCTGGCACGAAGAGGAATATTTTTTATTGGTTGAAAACTGGCAGCAATTGCTTTGGAAAATGCGCTTAAATTTCTACCTGCTTTTCCATTGGTAACTTTTTCATTTATTATAGTATGAAGCACATTTCCGGTTATTTCAAACCACTGCTTTTTGAATTGAAATGCTGCATTATTTAAAAATGAATTCCTGGTTGGGTTAGCAAAATCTGCTGCAAAAATATCTGTTCTGTTTAGCCTGTTATTGAAAGCATCAGATGAAAAACTAAGTTTAAAAAGTTTATTTACTTGGTAACTATACGCAGCAGACAAATAAAATTCTTTGCTGTGAAATTCATTTTCTAACCTTCCAAAACTATTTGGGTAAGTAGGGTCAATATAATAATTTTTATCGGACGAATACTTTGTACTTACCAGCAATTCACCTTTGATTCCGGCTTTTTTTTGCCAACTACCCTGTGTAAAAAAATTGCGATCATTTAGTCTTTCTTTACTTATATCATTGTATAAAATAATGGCACCTGGTAAACCCCTTTCAGAATTATAATAGTATGTTTTAAAGTTTATTTTATTGCTGTCATTTAAAAGAATGGATGCATCATATTCAAACCTGTATGCTTTAATATCTGAATTTTTTCTTTTTTGGGTTATGTTGCTGTTTTCATAAGATGTAAAAGGATACTCACTATTAGCTTGTAGATACATTGCGGTAAAACCCGTCTCAATTTTTTTACCCAATCGTTGTTTGTAAGTAACAGCAGGAGAGAAGTAACCAAACGAACCGTATTGCATTTTTACAGTTCCACTTTTTTCGTCCTTCGTATTTATTGAATATGAATTTGTTTTTATTACTAGCAAAGAACCGTATGAAAACGATTTGGCAGGAGAAAGAATTTCAACAGGACCACTGTTATACAATTCAATTTGTTGAATATTGTCCAGAGAAAATTTACCTACATCAACTTGTCCACCTTGTGCATCTCCCAGAATAATACCATCGTACAAAACCCCTGTATGATTGGCGCCTAAGCTACGTACAGAAACTGTTTTTAAGCCTCCAATGCCTCCATAATCTTTTACAGTAACGCCTGCAAAATGTTTTAATGCATCTGCAACAGTTAAGCTATTTGTTCTTGATGGATCGGTAGTATTTAATAATTGAACAGGGGTAGATGAATTAGTTATATTAATATTTTTTTTGGTGATTACTTTTACATTTTCTAAAGTATCATGTTTTTGTGCCATACAAAAAATGGGAGAGCCAAAACAGATCAACAAAATAATATGATAATGAATTTTCAAAAAAAAGCTGTTTAATAATTACAGCTTACGTATGAGTAGGCGCATGCAAATGCAACAATAGTGGCACATCTACAGCCTTTCACCCGAAAGCTTTAAGTTTATATAGAAGTTGGCAGGTCTTCTGGCTTATTGCATCTTAAGTAACCTTCCCGTAAATTTTTACAGTGGTATATTTTACTTTAGATTTTTTTTCAGCTTCTGCTGAAAGCAATTTTACAGCTACGGGGATAGCTCCCGATTGTAACGGGATTCCCTTTTAATTGTTATTTAATAAATAACAAACCAATTTCAGGCAGCGAAAGTAGGATTTATAAACGTATTAAAAAAGCCTTTGAAATATCAAAGGCTTTAATTTTAGTTTAAATTATTTTTTAAATAACTCTCTATCATATTACACGGTACCAAAAATGGTTTTTCAGTAATATCAATGTTTAAATTTTGGCCATTTACTGAGTAGGATCCTATTACAGTATTACCAAAAATGCTTACATCAAAATTTCCTGCATTCTCATCTCCGGTAAAAGTTCCATTTTGCGATTCAATTGTTTTCTTCGCTTTTTCTAATATTTCCGTTACAGATTTTGAAAACGGAATGGTGAAATTACATGCTGACATTATAAATTTTTTTAAATTAAAAAACCATTTCTATACAAAGAAATGGCTTTTATTTTTATATCAAAGGGAATCGAATTTAGTTTATGGTATTCTACCGTCTTTCCTGTCCTTAGAACGGCCAATTATATAACCACCGGCAGCACCTACAACACCTCCAATTACAGCACCCTTACCTTTACCAATTACGGCACCGGCAACTGCACCACCAACACCACCAATCACCGCCCCCTTAGCGCTTTTACTCCAACCTTTTTTACGGGTTGTTTGGGTAGTTGTACCATTATTTCCGCTACTACCATTACTTGCAGTAGAATTATTGTTGCTATTGTTTGAATTACCATAGGTAGAACTAGATCTTTGTCTAGTAGAGGTTGTACGTCTAGTAGGTGCAGGAGCAGCAGCAACGGGTGCAGCGGCAACAGGCATCTTTGCTAAACCGGTATCACTTAAATAGCTACCTGAAGCTCTAGATGTGTCGGTAAGAATTACAATATTCTTATCTGTTTGTAAAGAAGTATCTTTTGATTTGCAAGATGTAAATGCAATTGCTGAAATTAATATTACGGATAAAGTTTTCATACTCGTTGTTTTAATTAATGAATTTTAATTAATTACACCATATACTTTAAAAACTGTGCCAAATATTTTTTATAGTTGTTATTTAACTCGTTACAGTGGTAAATGCAATATAAATTTGGATGATAATTTGTTAAATGATGTTACTACTATATGGTGAACTCTAAAACGTATATAAATTTTATTAATGGTAGGTTCTTCAGCGAAGGCATACGAATGACTGTTGGGATTGCCCTGCCTGCCTTTATATTTGGATATTTTGATATGTTACCAATGGGAATAGCATTTTCTACAGGTGCCCTTTGTGTAAGCATTACAGATAGTGCAGGTCCTGTACACCACAGATTAAATGGAATGCTTTTCTGTATTCTAATAATTTCTTTAACATCCATCATTACATATTACTCCTTGAATTCAATTTTTTCAACAGGAGCTGTTATTTTGATCTTCGGATTTATTTATTCAATGCTTAGTGTGTATAATGCAAGGGTTTCCTCCGTAGGCTTATCTGCTTTACTCATTATGGTGCTTTGCATGCAAACCCCCTTAAAAGGTGTAGATATTTTTTTACATGCTATGTATATCTCAATTGGTGGTATTTGGTATATCATTTTTAGCATCACACTTCATAGCATAAAACCTTATAAAATAATTCAGCAACTTTCTGGTGAGTTTTTACAAGGTGTGGCAGAATATTTGAAAACCCGTGCTTCATTTTATGATGATCATCCAAATTATGAAGCAACTTATAAATCTCTTTTACTTCAACAGGTACAAATACAAACACAACAGGCGGCATTAAATGAATTGCTTTTTAAAACCCGTGCTATTACAAAAAATTCAACAAGAGCGGGGCGTTCCTTGTTAAAAATTTATATTGATGTGTCTGATTTGTTTGAAAGTATTATGAGTACATATCAAAAATATGATGTGCTGCATAAACGGTTTGATGAAACTGGGATTCTGGAAGAATACCGAAAACAATTGCTTTACTTATCAGAAGAATTAAATGAGCTAGCCATTGCTGTAGCTGCAGGAATTTCATCTACCCCTAGTGAAAAAAATACTAAAAATTTACATAGCATTCGCATAAAATTTGAAGCGCTAAGGCAGAATTTTATGAATGAAAAAAACCTTAATGATTTTATTGGATTAGGTAGAATTTTTTATAATATTAAAGGTTTGACGGAAAAAATCAATGGACTTCATTATTATACCCGGTACGAAAAAAGCCAAAGAAAAGCAACAGAAACAGGATTGGATCTTCAAAAATTTAATGAAGCTCAAAATATTGAACCCTCTTTGTTTTTGAACAATCTCAATTTTAAATCAAATATATTTCGGCATTCTTTGAGAGTTTCATTTTCTTTATTAGTAGGTTTTATTATATCAATATTATTTCAAATTGGCCACAATTACTGGATATTACTTACCATTATAGTCATTTTAAAACCTGCCTACAGTCTTACAAAAGCCCGAAATAAGGATAGACTTATTGGCACTTTTATAGGAGTGTTGATAGGTGTTATGATACTTTTTTTGGTGAAAAATAATCTGGCATTAATGATCATAATGGTATTGTTTATGGCGGGTTGTTATATGTTTATTCGAACAAAATATTTTATCAGCGTATTGTTAATGACTCCCTACCTGGTAATATTTTTTCATTTAATTTATCCATCAGATATTAAATCTCTTTTGTACGATAGGCTGCTAGATACCAGCATTGGCTCTGCTATCGCATTTTTATCAAGTTTGTTTTTAGTACCAGCATGGGAGCATACTACCATTAAAAATTATATGGAAGCCGTAATTGAAAAAAATATACAATATTATAAATTGCTCTCCTTCAACTTTACTACCAAAGGCACAGTAAAAAAGGAAGATTTAAAAACAGCCAGACAACATGCATTAACTTCACTGGCCAATGTATCAGATGCATTTAACAGAATGCTTTCTGAGCCAAAAAGGTTTCAAAAAAACTCAGAACAAGTGTATAGGTTTGTAGTTTTAAATCATATTTTAACCTCCCATTTTTCAGCATTATCATTTTTTTTAGCTGATGAAAAACGGATTTTTAAATCAGATATTTTCTTACCAGTAATTGAAGATACCGTACTGTATTTACAAAAGGCAATAGATATGTTAGAAAATAAAGCAATAGCTGAGAGAGATAACGATGTGGATGTAACAGAACATTTAAAAGCAGAAACTGATATTTTGCTGGAACAAAGAAAATTGGAAATAAGTGCTCGTAATTTGGAAACAGACACCAAATTAAAATTTATAGAAACAAAATCAGTAACTGATCAGTTTACTTATATCTATAATATTTCCAGCGATATACTCAAGAATGTATCATTGTATTTAAAAGAGCAAAAACATGCCATTTAAAAATCACCTTGTAAAAACATGAAAACAGCATCGCTAAAAGAAATAAAAGTTGAATTGGAAAATGCGCCACCCGATGTTTTGCTCAACCTTTGTTTGAGACTGACAAAGTTTAAAAAAGAAAATAAAGAACTCCTTACTTATTTATTATTTGAAGAAAGCAACGAACCTCAATACGTTAATAGTGTAAAAGAAGTATTAGACGATCTTTTTACAACAGTCAATAAAACGCAGTTGTATTTTGCCAAAAAAACAATTAGGAAAATTGTAAGAACTGCCAACCGCTACATAAAATACAGCAACTCTAAAACAACTGAGCCGGATATTTTAATCCATGTTTGTGAAAAAATAAATGAACTGAATATCAATCTTTTAAAGAACCCATCATTAAATAATATTTATTTATCGCAGGTAAAAAAAATAAAAAAAACAGTTAGCAGTATGCATGAAGATGAGCAATACGATTATTTAAAAATGATAGAAATGTTAACCTGAAATCTTTATCCCCTTGACGACTTGCAACAATATAAATATAACTGTACATTAGCATTTTATTAAAAGCCATAAGCCATTGCAAAACAATTTATCACTTAGCCAAATAAATAATATTTTCTTTATAGGAATTGCCGGTGTGGGCATGAGTGCACTGGCACAATTTCTTGCAGGTACACAAAAAAGTGTAAGTGGCAGCGATCGTTATTTTATTAATGGTACCGAAAATGAAACCCGCCAAAAATTAGAATTGGAGGGTATAAAATGTTTCGCTCAAAACTGCGAAGGTATAACTGAACAAATTGAATTGATAGTTGTTTCCACAGCAGTGGAAGATACTGTGCCGGAAGTAAAAAAGGGAATAGAACTTGGTATTCCTATTATAAAAAGAAGTGATTTACTTGCCATGATTGCAGCAACTAAACGTACAGTTGCTGTGGGTGGTACATCGGGTAAAAGCACTACCGGTGGTATGCTTTTTCAAATTTTAGAAACTGCGGGTTATGGGCCAGGCATTATTAGTGGTGCAGGTTTGGTAAGTATTATAAAGCAAGGTAAAATTGGTAATGCAAAAGTGGGAGGAGGAGAATGGCTAATTATAGAAGCAGATGAAAGTGATGGCTCCATTGTAAAATATAAACCGGAAATTGGCCTCCTTTTAAACATTGATAAAGATCATCAGGAAATTGATGAGCTCATGGATATTTTTACAACCTTTAGAGAAAATACTACAGGAAGTTTTGTGGTAAACCGTTCCAATAAATTATCTGCAACACTTTCAAACGATCAAAAAAATGATTTTTCGTCTGATGCAAATGACGCTGGCTTTACGGCAAAAAATTTAATTCAAAATGGAATGAATATCAGCTTCACCATTAATGATGTTCCTTTTCTTTTAAATACAATTGGTAAACACAATATGGAAAATGCCCTAGCTGCTGCTGCTGTGGCAAGCATTATTGGTATTTCGCTGGAGCAAAGCGCAAAGGGCTTGGCTATGTATGAAGGAATTTATAGAAGGCATCAATTGCTTGGCGAAAAAAATGGTATAAAAGTTATTGATGATTATGCGCATAATCCTGCAAAATGTGCAGCATCTATTATGGCATGTCAGCCAATAGCACCAAAAGTAATTTCATGGTTTCAACCTCATGGATATGGGCCTACTCGTTTTTTAAAGAATGATTTTGTATTTGAAATTGCGGCTGCACTTCGCCCACAAGATGAAATATGGATGAGCGAAATTTTTTATGCAGGTGGCACTGCCGTGAAAGATATTTCTGCCAATGATTTAATTAAAGAAATAAAAGCAACAGGCAAAAATGCTTTTTTTGTAGAAGATAGAAAAAATTTGCTAACAGAAATGCGTACACACTTTACGGAGGATTGTGTATTGCTTTTAATGGGTGCTCGAGACCCTGAACTGGAAACTTTTAGTAAAAATTTATTTAAAGAATTATAAAACTTTATGTACGAGAGCACCCTTTTTATAAATATAGCCCAGCTTGTAAATGTGAGGGAAACAAATAAAATGCTCCGGGGTATCGAATTATCCAATCTGCCAATAATAGAAGATGCTTTTTTGTTGGTGGAAGATGGAATAATTACAGATTTGGGTGCAATGTATGAGCTGGAAATTAAAGTGCCCCATTTCCCTAAAAATGTAATAGATGTTAGTGGACAGATAATATTGCCTTGCTGGTGCGATAGCCACACCCACCTTGTATTTGCAGGAAGCAGAGAAAATGAATTTGTTGATAAATTAAACGGGCTTACCTACGCACAAATAGCTGCAAAAGGAGGAGGTATTTTAAACTCAGCCAAAAAATTAAATGAAACATCTGAAAAAGAATTATATGAAGCTGCCATGCTTCGATTAAATGATTTGGCAAAACTGGGCACGGGAAGTATTGAAATAAAAAGTGGCTATGGTTTATCAGTTGAAGGTGAAATAAAAATGCTGCGGATCATAAAAAAATTAAAAGAAAATTCTGACGTTTTAATTAAATCTACTTTTCTTGCAGCACATACTTATCCGCTGGAGTATAAAGACAACCATAGGAGATATATTGATCTAATTAAAAACGAAATGCTGCCAATTATAGCAGCAGAAAAACTAGCAGATTTTATAGATGTATTTTGTGAATCCGGATTCTTTTCACCCGAAGAAACGGATGAAATATGTAAAGCAGGTGCGGATTTTGGTTTAAAACCCAAACTTCATATAAACCAACTAAATAGTATTGGTGGGGTAGAAGTTGGTATTAAAAACAATGCTGTTTCATTAGATCATTTAGAAACAGTTACTGAAAAAGACATAGAACAATTGGGGCATTTTAATGGTTGTAGTACATTATTACCCACTGCAGCTTTTTTTCTAAGAATGCCCATGCAGCCTGCACGTGCACTTATAAATGCTGGAGCGGCAGTAGTGTTGGCATCCGATTTTAACCCTGGTTCATCGCCTAGCGGAAACATGAATTTTGTAACAGCACTTAGTTGCATACAAATGAAAATGCTGCCGGAAGAAGTGATTAATGCAGCAACAAATAATGGAGCTTTTGCTATGGAAACTGAGGAAGAAAGCGGCTCTATAATGATAGGTAAACGTGCAGACCTTATTTTTACAAAAAAAATACCTTCTATTGCCTATTTGTTTTATAGCTTTAGTAACAATAATATTGATAAGGTTATGATTAAGGGTAAATGGGTTTAGTTGAATGGTGAATAGTTTGCAAGGGCAACTATATTTTAAAAATTTATTGGCATTTGTGCGTTCAATTATTATTCTATTTTAGTAAACTGTATATAATTCATTAGCTATAAAACCATCAAATGAAGCACTTTAAATTTTACGGTAAAAAAGATATTATTTCGCTTACAAAACAGCGACGGTTTGAAACAAAATTGGGAGAGCGTATTCAATATTTATCTGGGGGTGAGTGGCCGCAGGTTTTACATGAATCTACTTCAAAATATGTATTGGTCGGTGTGCCGGAAGATATTGGCGTAAAAGCTAATTATGGTACGGGTGGCGCAGATTCTAACTGGTATCCATTTCTACATTCTTTTTTAAATATACAAAGCAATGATTTTTGCAGCGGAGAGGATGTATTGTTGCTTGGTCATTTCGATTTTGGCGATATAAAATATCTTATAGAAAACAACGCATATAACGATGAAGAGAAGATTGATGCTTATCGCCATGCAGTAAATACCGTGGATGATGAAGTGGAAAATGTTATGAAAACAATTACAGCAGCTGGTAAAATTCCATTGGTAATAGGTGGCGGGCATAACAATGCTTATCCTTTACTAAAAGGAGTTTCAAAAGGATTGCTTAAAAATAATATGGTACCAATAGCACAGATAAATGCTATTAATTTAGATGCGCATGCTGATTACAGATCTATGGAAGGCAGGCACAGTGGTAATGGTTTTAGGTATGCAGAATCTGATGGCTACCTTGGAAAATACAGTATTGTAGGGCTGCACGAAAATTATATTTCGCAAAATGTATTGGTAGATGTACAGTCAAATCCGTTTATACAATTTACATCTTATGAAGATATTTTTTTAAGAGAAAAGAAAAGTTTTATACAAGCAGTAGGACAGGCAATTGATTTTACCCATGATAATTATACAGGAGTAGAATTAGATGTTGATTGCATACAACATGCATTGTGCAGTGCTCACACACCATCTGGTATAAGCATGTTGTTGGCCCGTCAATTTGTAACCTATACTGCACGTCATTCAAAAACAGCTTATTTGCATATCTGTGAAGGCGCATCACAAATGCCCGATGGACGGAAAGATGATACCACCGGTAAATTAATAAGTTACTTGGTGAGCGATTTTATAAAAGGAATGAATGAGAGGTAGCAAGGAAAAGGTTGGGAGTGGCAGGAAGCAGTTGGCAGTCTTCTGTGGTCAGTCGTCTGCAGTCTGTCGTCCGTTGACAGTTGACAGAAGCACTTTTCAATCAGGAAACCTTATTAATGTTACAGAAAACTCTATAACAAAATGACGAAAGCTGCACTTCGTACAGCATACAAACAAAAAAGAAAAGATCTCAGCGCTGCGGCAAAGGATCGGATGGAAGATTTGATGCTGATACAATTTCAAAGCATGCACCTGGATATACCAGAAGTAGTAATGACTTATTCACCTATAGAATCTTTAAATGAATACAACCCTGTATTAATAGAAGAATATTGTTTTTTTAAGAATCCTGCTACAACCTTGGTTTACCCAGTGGCAGATTTTATAACCAATACATTAAAACCCTTTGCAGTAAAGGAAGATACTTTTTTTGAAATAAATGAATACGAAATTGAAGAACCGATTGATGGTGAAGAAATACCTGCAACCACTATCAATTTAATGATTGTGCCATTGCTCGCATTCAATGAAAATGGCTACAGAGTTGGCTATGGTAAAGGTTTTTACGACAAACTTATTCAAGATTGTTCACCAGATTTAGTAAAAGTAGGGTTCAGTTTTTTTGACGCAGCCATAATTGATGATACAAATAACCTCGACAAAAAATTAGATTTTTGTATAACACCGGAACGGATTTATGAATTTTAAAATTGATCAATTTGCTTAAGAGTTTTAGATATTTATTGTTTCCTATTTCGCTGATTTATGGTGCAGTAATATGGGTGCG
Source organism: Ferruginibacter sp. (assembly GCA_031424845.1). Classification (GTDB taxonomy): domain Bacteria; phylum Bacteroidota; class Bacteroidia; order Chitinophagales; family Chitinophagaceae; genus Ferruginibacter. The sequence continues at coordinate 5,622 of JANPIF010000162.1, read as the reverse complement.
TAATTTTTTGTTTGATAAAAAAATACTTAGGTCTGCAAAATTTAATTTCCCCATAATTTGTGTTGGCAACCTTGCATTAGGTGGTACAGGCAAAACTCCCATGACGGAATATTTAATAGAATTGCTGCAACCAAATTACGCCACTGCTACCCTAAGCAGAGGGTATAAAAGAAAAACGAAAGGGTTTGCTATTGCAAATTCAAAAACAACCGCTTTAGAAATTGGCGATGAGCCTATGCAATTTCATGAAAAATACCCTGATGTAACTGTAGCGGTAGGAGAGGAGCGAATTGAAGCCATACCCCAGATACTGCATGCACGCCCTGCTACAAAAGTAATTATATTGGATGATGCCTTTCAACACAGAAGTGTGCGAGCAGGTTTAAATATTTTACTAACAGAGTATAAAAATCTATACAGCAGAGATTTAATGATGCCTGTAGGGGATCTTAGAGATGTAAGAGCAAGTAGTAAACGTGCAGAAATTATTGTGGTTACCAAATGCAAATCTGAACTGAGTTTAAAAAGCAAAGAAGAAATTGAAAAAGAATTAAACCCATTGCCAACTCAAAAAATATTTTTTACAGAAATTTTATACGCAGCGCCTTATCATTTATTCACCAAAGAAATATATGATATAAGCGCCGCTAGCGACCTATTATTGGTAACCGGTATTGCAAATCCAAAACCAATGCAATCCTTTCTTGCAGAGCATGTACACAGTTTTGATATGTTGCGCTATCCTGATCATCATATCTTTTCCAGTACTGATTTAAAAGATATAAAAAATCAATTTGAAAAAATTAAATCTACCAATAAAATTATTTTAACTACCGAAAAGGATGCTGTACGCTTAAAGAAATTTGAAAATGAGTTAATAGATATGCCCATTTATGCATTGCCCATAAGGCACCATTTTCTTTTTGGTGATGGAGAAAAATTTAATAAAGCGGTAAACGATTTTGTTGGAAAATATTAGGGATGTAATGTTTTATTTAAGCAATATGTGAGCCTCTAAAATGAGGTAATTTTTTCAACATTATGTTACTTTGAGCCCGTCCGAATAGAGTTTATCTATTGTAATGAGTTACTAACTTCTTTATCTTTAAATATCCTTTTTGCAGCAGGGTTTGATACCAATCCACCTCCCCGCATCGTTGCGCCCATCACTATTCCTGCAGAAATAAGCACACAATTTTTTATGATGTATTGTCCGAGTAATGTTGGTACAAAAAAATATTCCGTCCACGTATCATCTCTAAAAATAAGCAGAGGCAAACAAGCACCTAGCATTTGAAATAATAATAAAATTAAAGTAATGTGCATCCATTTGTGAAAGAAAAAACCAATACCAATTAAACATTCTAATGTACCGAGTAGGGGCATGGAATATTCAGTAGACATTTTACCAAATGTGAGCCATTTAATAGTTCTGGAAGCTATTTCTTCGGCTTCGCTTAAACCTGGAAAAAACTTAATTACACCAAACCAAAAAAATATGATACCAAGCGACCATCGCAGCATATTTAAACCGTTTCTGGCGTTCCAGTCTGCAGCATTTTTTATTGCGTTGTAAATAATTTTTGTCATTGTTTTACTTTCTACCACATTAAAGTATCAATGAATAAGCCAAAGAGTAAATTGATGTTAATTAAAATTGAGAATTTTAAAAATTCGGACAAAATTTATCTTAATTAATAGAGAGTTTTACTTTAGGGTGTAAAAATACCCGCAATAAAATTACGGAGTTTTAGAGGTGCCTACTAAAGGAAGAAATTGTATATCTATACAGCTGATGAAAAAGCATTTAAAAAAAGAAAAAGAAATTCATTTTTTTAATTCGTGAAATCTCCGTTCTGCAACGAATCTTACCTTTTCTCTTAAAGTAAGTATTTGTTTTTCAATATTACCATTGTTTTGAAAAGATGCTAGCTCTTTTTCAAATACTTCCATGTAACTCTCTAACTTGATTAACCTTTCTTCATGCTCGCCCAGAATTTCCGGGAGTTCTTTCTCTGATGTTAAAACCTCATCTTTTTTTACATCTATATTAAACATCTCATTAAACTTTTTTAGAAAAGCCTTTGTTGGAGGTTTTTTATTATTGATAAAGTTTGAGACAATACCCTTACTGTAACCTGTTTTTTGGGCTATTTCAGAGACGGGGTATAATAAGTTTAAGCCATTGACTATATCTGCTAATGTAGCTGCCATTGACATGTGAGCGTTATAAAATAATGTATGTAAAAAGTGTCAGGTTATGTTTAAACATGTATAAGCCTTTGCCTAAACAAATATAATATAGTAATCCCATGTTTTCCAAGATCCAAAACCCAGGAAAACCTTTATAAACAAAAAAAGCCGCCATTATAGCGACTTTCTTTGTTTATTATTGGTGCCCACGAAAGGAATCGAACCTTCACACCCTTGCGAATGGCAGATTTTGAGTCTGCTGCGTCTACCAATTCCGCCACATGGGCATTTTAAATGATACCAATCTTATATTGATATTTACTCTGGCTGCAATATTACATTAATCATCTAACCTATCCAAAATACGTTTCAAATATTTTTTCTTGTAATAATATGCTTTCAATTGGTCAAGTTCTTTTTCGTCGAGTTCAGCGGTATTTTCATTTGAAAGTAGCCCCAATAATTCCTTATCTAATTCATTTTCAAAATCATCAATATTTTGTTGGACACTTGCATTTTCTTCATCTAATGCTTCATTTAATTCCATCATTTCCATTAAAAATTGAGGAGGCAAATTGTACTTTTCATCAGGTTTAATAATTCCTTTAAGTTGAAGAAAATATTCAAGTGTTTTTTCTTTATTACTGAAAATATTAAAACCTTTATTAATAGCAGCAGATTGTTCTAAAGCATTTTCTTTATCAGCCTCTGTTTCATTTGTAAAAAAATCTGGATGAAACCTTTTTTGTAATTCAAAATACTTTTTAGATATGCCGGATTTATCAACCACAGGCGCAATAGGCAGCTCAAATAATTCATAATAATTCATGCATCAAATGTACGAAGTATAAAAAATGTAACCGTAAATTGCCAACATTCAAAACGATTTGCATGATAAAAATTGGTTTAATTAGAGAAGGTAAAATACCTGCTGATTCACGTGTAGCACTTACCCCTGCCCAATGTAAATGGATACGAACCAACAGGCCCGATTTAAAAGTGATCGTTCAGCAAAGCGACAACCGTTGTTTTACGGATAAAGAATATTTATCAGCCGGGGTGGAGGTTAAAGAAAATATAGAAGAATGCGATATCATGTTAGGGATTAAAGAAGTGCCGGTAAATATGCTTATCGAAAATAAAACCTATCTTTTTTTCTCTCATACAAAAAAATTACAACCTTACAATCAAAAGCTTTTACAGGCCATCATCAAAAAAAATATTACACTTATAGATTATGAATGTTTGGAGCATGAAGATGGTACTCGCATTATAGGATTTGGTTTTTTTGCAGGCATTGTGGGCGCACACAATGGTATGATGGCCTATGGTAAAAGAACAGGTTTATATAATTTGGAAAGAGTTAACTCCGGCAAAAATTTGCAGCACCTTATTCATACTTATTTTGGGTTGAAATTGCCTGCTATAAAAATTGCTGTAACGGGTAGTGGGAGAGTGGCTCATGGTGTATTGGAGATCATGAATTTGATGGGCATACATGAAGTGGAACCGGAAGATTATTTGGAAAAAGAATTCGTATATCCGGTGTATGTACATCTAAAAGGTGCTTATTTATACGAACATAAAATTTATAAGACCTACAACAGAAAAGACTTTCATGAAAATGCAGAAGATTACAATTCAAAGTTTGCTGCCTATATACCTCATACTGATATTTTAATGAATGGTATTTATTGGGAACAAAAAATACCAAGGTTGTTTGAATTGCCCGATATGCAAAAAGAAAATTTTCGCATTACAACCATAGCAGATATTACAGATGATATGGGCGGTTCTGTTCCTTGTAATATTGGCGACTCTACCATTGCAGATCCAATTTATGGCGTTGATAAAAATACTTTTTTACGAACCGCTCCTTTTTTAAAAAACTCAGTAGATATTATGGCTGTAGGCAACTTACCCAACGAATTGCCAAGAGATGCAAGCCGTTATTTTGGTGAACAATTGTTGAAATATGTATTTACCGATTTATTCAGTGATGAAAAAACCAGGTTAATTGATCATGCGACGATTGTAAAGAGAGGAGAATTAAATGAAGGGTATGAATATATGGCGGAGTATGCGAACACAAAGGAACTTTAATTTTACAAACTTTTTATTTAATCTTGAGCGTTGAACATTTATGAATTCGAATTTTTAAATGCTCAATATTCTACAAACAATTTTCAGTGTTCAAATGGGGTATTTAAGCTAAGGCATCTAAATCACCCATTCCACAATCTCATTCTCCCATTCTTTTTTATGTGGTGAAGTAATTTTAATATAATTATCAGTATAGCCTTCCATCATGCCGTTTTTATTTACATGCTCGAATAAAACTTTTCTTGTTTCTCCGATATGTTTATTGGTAAACGCTTGCATTTTTTCGTAGCTAAGGTTACGTAAAATTTTATTTCGCTCATGCCTTACCTGCATAGGTACAATGGGTGAAAGTGTTAGTGCATGTGTATTGTCACGCTCGCTGTAGGTAAACACATGTAGGTAGGAAATATCAAGCCCACGAAGAAACTCTACTGTTTCGGCAAAATCTTCTTTTGTTTCACCAGGGAAACCCACAATCACATCAACCCCTATACAGCAATGCGGCATCAATAATTTTATCAACCCTATTTTTTCTGCATACAATTCTTTTTTGTAACGCCTGCGCATTGCAGCCAAAGTGTTGTTACTGCCGCTTTGTAAAGGAACATGAAAATGCGGCATAAAATGTTTGCTGTTGGCTACAAATTCAATTATTTCATTGCTTAATAAATTGGGTTCAATAGATGATATTCTGTAACGTTCAATTCCTGATAATGCATCTAATTCTTTTATTAAATCAAAGAAATTTTCACCATGCTTTTTACCCCCTGTGTATCCTTTTCCAAAATCGCCAAGGTTAATGCCTGTTAAAACAATTTCTTTTGCACCGCCTGCTGCTATTGTTTTTACATTGTCAATAACATTATTTATCTCATCACTCCTGCTTTTGCCACGTGCCATTGGAATGGTACAAAAACTACAATTATAATCGCATCCATCCTGTACTTTTAAAAATATCCTTGTCCGTTCATTTATGGAGTGTGAGGGTACAAAAACATTTACGTCTTCCACATCGCAACTGCAAATTTTGGTAGGATCGTTTTTAGAAATTTCTTTTAAATGCTGTGCAATATTAAATTTTTCCGCAGCACCCAAAACTAAATCTACCCCAGGTATTTCAGCTATTTCTTTTGGTTTAAGTTGTGCATAACAACCAGTAATAACTACCAATGCTTCAGGTGCTTTGCGTTGTATTTTTCGAACTATCTGGCGGCATTCCTTGTCTGCATTATCAGTAACCGAACAGGTGTTTATTACATACACATCTGCCACATCATCAAAATCTTTTTTAGCAAAACCATCGTTTTCCAGCATACGGCCAAGTGC
>JANPIF010000161.1:0-2960 GCA_031424845.1 Ferruginibacter sp. | reverse complement strand
AAGGAAATGAAGAATCAGTTTTTGTAAGTGCTTCTAATGATGTGTACACTGAAAAAATTAAGACTATTGTAGAAAATGGAGTGCTTAAAATATTTTATGAAAACAAAAACTGGAAAAACAAAAAAGAACATAAACTATCACTAAAAGCTTTTGTAACATACAAAAATATTGATAAATTGATGGTGAGCAGTGGAGCAATAATAATAGTTACCAATGTAATAACTGTACCTTCATTGAGTGTAGGTATAAATAGTGGTGCTCAGTTTTCAGGAGAAATAAAAGTAACCAATTTTTCATTGGATCAAAACAGCGGCGCACTTTCAAAAATTAGAGGGGGTGCAAAAAATTCAAAAGTTGTTATAGGTAGCGGTGCTGTATGCACGTCTCCAGATTTAACAACGGAAATACTGAACGTAAATGCAAGTAGTGGTTCAATAATAAAAATTAGCGTAAGTAAACAACTAAGTGCCAAAGTAAGCAGTGGTGCTATGGTTGGTTATAAAGGTGATGCAGAAGTAATAAATAAAAATATAAGTAGTGGCGGTACTATCAAAAAAATATAAATGATTAATACAGCCTTTTAAAAATATTAAAAATGAAATGTTTAAAAATAATATTGTTACTTTTTGTGGGCTTTAATTCTACTGCACAAAGACAGTTCGTGGTTGATCCTGATGCAGAACTAAGGAAAATATCAGGCAATTTTTCCAGCATAAAAGTGTCATCTGGTATTCATATTTATTTAAGTAAAGGAGAAGAGGAAGTGCTTGCGGTAAGTGCTTCCAACGAAAAATATAGACAAGGTATCAAGACAGAAAATATCAATGGAGTATTAAACATATTTTATGCGGGAGATAAAATTCGTTTTGGAAATAATTACAAACTGAACGTATATATAGCTTACAAAAATTTGGAGCAAATACAATCTTTCGGTGCATCAAATATTTACATTGCAGGCATTATGGAACTGCCTTTACTAAATATCCAAATGAGCGGTGCAAGTGAATTTAAAGGCGAAATAAAAATAGATGAATTAAATATAAACTTGAGTGGGGCTAGCAATATGAAACTGCATGGTATTGCTAAAAATGTAAACATTGAAAGCAGCGGTGCAAGCGATGTAAAAGCATTTAATTTACTAACAGAAAATTGCAATATAAAATCATCTGGCGCAAGCGATGTAAATATCACTGTAAATAAAGAAATCTTTGCAAATGCAAGTGGCGCAAGCAATATTTATTACAAGGGTGCTGCAGAATTAAAAGTAAAACAAAGTAGTGGATCAAGTAGTATTGCCAAAGTGCAATAATTATTTTGGAAAAGCCCACAACAAAAATTCTGCAAAATTATACTGTTGTAATTCATTAGAAGTAGATGGTGCAGTTATTAAAGATGATGTTGTACTATTATTCTTATTGGAAATTATTTCATGAAGTTTGGTAATTGTAGAATCATTATTGTTATCCGTTATCCAAAATTTTATATTTGGCCTTTTTCTTAAAGATTTAATTGTTTCAAAAGTTATTTGAGCATCTTCATTAAACAATGGTAAAAATAATCCTGCTTTTTGTATTTTATCGTCGTTGTTCCAGGCTATATCAAAACTGCTTAATGCAGTTTTTTCAAAACCACAAATAGCTACAGAATTAAATTTCCTTATTATCACTTTCTTTTTTATGAACGGGTACAGTTCACCAATTACAAATTCATTAAATTTTTTGTATTGTTTTGCGGCAGCGATGTTTATTTCTTCCAAACCATAATCTCCTTTTCTTCCTTCAAATGCCACCAATGTTAATGGCTGAATTAATTTCTTTTTAAAAAGGCTATCTATTATTTTTTTTGCATGAATAGTTTCTAATAAATGTGAATTGTTAAACAGCAATAAATTCATTTCCTCTTTTTTGTTGGGCATCGAAGTTGCAATAACAGTTAAGGCAACATGTCTTTGTAAATGCCTGCTGTAAACACTATCGGTCTTTTCTATTGTAGACGACTTGCAACTTACGAAAGCAGAAATTATTAGTGCTCCAATAATTAATTTATACATTTTTACATATATTTTAAAAGTGAATGTAAAGCTTCTTTTTATATTTTTTGTAAATGATAAAAGTTATATGACACAAAAAAATGACTGCAATTTTTCTTTTTATTAGGAGGGTAAAGGCAAACTCCCTATCTTTGTGGGGCGAAGTAGAGCAGCGGTAGCTCGTCGGGCTCATAACCCGAAGGTCACTGGTTCGATCCCGGTCTTCGCAACTAAAAATCAAATCCTCATATCATCATGATTTGAGGATTTTTTTTGTTTAAGTAGAATTTCTATTTAGCAAATGATTACCTCCTCCATCTTTTTTGCTTGCATGTGGTAGTCATCATTTTTTTTTAGAAAACCACCAATAAATGAAAGCAGGTTTCGTAAATATTTTCGGTAAGCCCAATGCTGGTAAAAGTACATTGCTTAATGCACTGATGGGCGAAAAGATGGCCATCGTTTCCCACAAAGTTCAAACCACAAGGCACAGGATTAAGGCAATACTTACAGCGGCAGATTATCAGATAATTTTTTCTGATACACCAGGTATTATTGATCCTAAATACAAACTGCACGAAAAAATGATGCAGGCTGTAAAAGGAAGTTTAGAAGATGCAGATGTTGCATTATTAATGGTTGATGCTGGTGAAGCTCCATTAGAAAGCCACGAAATTTTTCAAAAACTTAAATTGAAAGCTCCTGTAATTGTTGTAATAAATAAAACCGATTCGGTAAAAAACCAAGAAGCTATCCCCGAACTAAAAAAGTTTTTTGAAGAACAAACATATTGTAAAGAAGTTGTTTTAATTTCTGCTTTGAAGAAAATTGGCGTGGATGAATTATTACAAAGAATATTATTTTATTTGCCAGAAGGTCACCCTTTTTATGAAGGAGATGATATCAGCGATATGCCAGTTAAGTTTTTTGT
>JANPIF010000160.1:0-3883 GCA_031424845.1 Ferruginibacter sp. | reverse complement strand
ATGTATGCTAATTTTACTTTGGTTAACATATTAACCTGTGCGGTATCTTCTGGGTTTCCTATTCTATTTATGCCTACAAAACCAATGGCATTTTCGTGTGTAGCAATATAATTTAAGACTTCATTGCTATTGTTTACAGCTCGTACTACGGAGGTGTCAAATATTTTTCCTTTTAAAACAGAATCTTCTATAAACCTTACCGTACTGGTTTTATTAAGGCCATCAAATACGATGGTTTGTTCTTTGTTTATTTTTCCCGTAAGCTGCTGCTGCAAACGATCTAGCGTATATAAAGTATCAATACTTTTCTTATTAACCACTATAGCAATAGCATCAGATGCAAGTTCATTCCAACCGGGATTAAAAGTAAGTTTCTGTGTCATTACCTTTTCTTCCTTGTTGGTAAGGCCACGTGTTACAATGATCATTCTGGTTAAAGAATCATTAAAAAAATCTTTCAAACAATCGGCTTCCGTTTTGTAATGGGCATTTATTTTTGTACCCGGAAAAGAGGTTTCGTACATAGCAATCTGCTCCCTCATTACCGGCTCAAAAGATTCATCAACACTAATATCAATTGTACCCTTTACAGGCGAATCTGTAGGTTTTATTTCCTGTGTTTTTTGCTCACATGAATACGCAAAAAATGCTACAAAAAATATGGAAAAACTTATCTTTAAAATGTTCTTTATTTTCATATCAACTCTCCCTGAAATAATTCTTTTTATATCCTCGATAAATTCTAAAAAGCCCATAAATAAAACAAACAATGGCAAAGAGATTGATCATGGTTGGCTCATACTTATTAATGAATGGAGCCGTTTTTTCTGTAGGAAATAAAAATACCAATCCTGCACCAATTAGAAAAAAACCCATTACATAATTGGTAATACTTTTCATACGAACCATTCCTTTATCTCTTTCACTGATTTCTTCTTTATCAAATTGATCAAGCGCCATAGCTGTTTTATTTTGGGGCAATTTACCAATAAAATAGTAAGAATTATTGTGCTGCTAGAAAGTTAACAGGTATGGTAAAATAAACCGACACATTTTCACCTTTTGTTTTGCCGGGTATCCATTGTGGCATTTTCTTTAAAACCCTTATCACTTCATTGTTAAAAGCTGCGCCGCCATCTTGTATGGTTTCAAAACCTTTTAGTGTACCATCGTAACCTACTATAAATCTAATTTTTACAACCACATTTTCTCCTTCGTCCAAATCTTGCGGATTTTGAAGATTTCTTTCCAAAAACTTTCTAAGGGCTGCCATACCTCCGGGGTAAAGCGGCATTACTTCTGCAAAATCGTTAGGTGATGTTTTATCAATTGCAGGTTTTACCGGTTCCGGATCTCCTTTTACTTCAGGGCCTTCTGTTAATTTTGGCGTTACAACCAAGGGTACACCCAGATCTCCTTTTGTATCTTTTAAGCCGATTGGTATTTCATCTTTTAAATCTTTTATAATAGATGCTTTGTTATCGGGTACAATTTTAATGTTGTTTTTAAAGGCTTGAGTAGGCTGTTGAATTTTAGGGGTTGCTGCTTTTGGTGCTGCTGCTTTTTCCTTGGGTTTTTCGGGTGTTGGAATTTTATCTATTGGTGGAGGAGAAAGAACAACGGGACCTGTAATGTAGGGAGCAATTATTGGCTTCTCCTTACCCACAAAGCTAAAAGCGAACAGCACTGCTGCAAGTGTAAATGTAAGTCCTAAAGCCTTATACAGCCTATTGTTGTAAAATTTACGCAATGTATATGCGCCGTATTGTTTATTGCGATTATCAAAAATAATATCTAATACATCGGCATTTAAAATAGCATCTGTTTTCATGTTAAATAGTTTAAAATGATGAATGATAATTTTAAAAACGGCCGTTTAAATATAAGATGATGAAGACATTTACATTCCATAATAAAAGAAATATAATTTTAATAAAAAAAGGAGGAAGTGTAAGAAGAAACAATAAAAAGTAGGTTAAGTCAACTTTATAATATTAAAAGGACTGTATTGTAAAACTAATTTTACGGCCGGTAATTCTTTAACTTAATTTACTAAAAAAAGTTAAAAATCGCTGCGTCTTGCTTTGGAAATTTTAGCCAAATTATTTTCTAGAAAAAACAATCTTTACTGAAGACTAGACAATAAAATTTCTTATTTCTTTAATACGCTTTTTAAAGCGTCGATGCTTGCAAAATCAAGTGCTCTCTCATGCGTAGCCTCTAATATAACGGGCGGCGCTACACCAGCATCATAAGCCTCTTTCCAACGGCTGGCACAAAGGCACCAACAATCTCCTGCTTTTAAACCAGGGAAATTGTATTGAGGCATTGGAGTAATTAAATCATTTCCTTTTGATTTTGAAAATTGTAAGAATTCATCCGTTATGGTTGCAGCAATTACATGCACACCACGGTCAGCATTGCCTGTTGAACAAAAGCCGTCCCTATAATAACCGGTAAGTGGGGTGGTGCCAGCAATTACCAAATCAGTTCCTAACACATTTTTCTCGCCGGTCTTTACTCTGTTTTCCATTTTAATGCAAAGCTTGTTTACCTGTATAATTTCTTATAAAAGATAAAGTTAAGCTATGCACGAAGGATAATTTAATCTATTGCATAATAAAAGTTGAAAAAAGGTTTTCTGCTGACGAGCGGCGGGATTGAAGTGGAAATCCTTTTTGTGAGGAACGAATAAAAAGATTGTAACGGAAAGCCCGAGCAAGGGCTGAATAAATTCCCAATCCTCACCGCACAAAAAAAATCCCACAAATATTTTCATATTTATGGGATAATTATTTTGAAAATTATTTTACACCAACACTTTGGTTTCAACTAAACTCCTCAGCATATTTGCAATTCCATTTGCATCAATACCAATTTCACTGTACAATTGTTTTGGGGTGCCATGCTCTACCAATCTGTCTGGTATTCCCATAATTTTTACATCAGCTTTATAGCCATGCTCATTCATAAACTCCAACACCGCAGAGCCAATGCCACCAACGATTGTACCGTCTTCAATGGTAATTATTTTATTGAATTTTGTAAACACTTCGTGCAACATTTCTTCATCTAACGGTTTTGCAAAACGCATATCGTAATGCGCAGGGTTTATGCCTTCTTTCTTTACATCACGGATGGCTTCGGCAGCAAAATTACCCGGGTGACCAAAGCTTAAAATCGCTATCTCCTCACCATCTTTTAATTTGCGACCGGTACCAATTTTTATTTCTTTCATTTCGGTGCGCCACTCAGGCATTACACCTTCGCCACGAGGGTAACGAATAGAGAAGGGTAACTGGTTTTTTTCTAATTGAGCCGTGTACATTAAATCTCTCAACTCGCCTTCGTTCATGGGTGCACTCACAATCATGTGAGGCACGCAACGCATGTATGCAATGTCGTAACATCCATGGTGTGTAGGGCCATCTTCGCCCACCAAACCAGCACGATCCAAGCAGAAAATTACGGGCAGTTTTTGTATGGCTACATCGTGTATTACCATGTCATAAGCACGCTGCATAAAACTGCTGTAAATATTGCAAAAAACACGCAAACCTTGCGTAGCCATACCTGCGCTAAGCGTTACCGCATGTTGCTCGCAAATTCCCACGTCAAATGCACGGTTAGGCATAGCTTCCATCATAAACTTTAAGGAGCAACCGCTCGGCATTGCCGGTGTTACACCCAGTATCATTGGGTTTTTTTCTGCCAGTTCAATTATTGTATGTCCAAAAACATCTTGGTATTTTGGGGCCTGTTTTACTTCAAAAATTTTCTTTGTTATTTCGCCGGTTACTTTATCAAACAAACCCGGCGCATGCCATTTGGTTTGGTCTTTTTCTGCCAATTCATAACCTTTGCCTTTCACTGTTTTTATGTG
>JANPIF010000159.1:0-10972 GCA_031424845.1 Ferruginibacter sp. | reverse complement strand
GTGGTTACGGTCATTGTCCAATCAGGGTGCAGCTTAGCCACATGTGTAGCAGCAAGGTTATTATAACTGGTAGTAGTAAAAGATGCCAAAGCCCTATACGGATTAAACCATGCATGAAACTCCATACCACGCTGCTTGGTTTCATTAATCATAAAGGCCAATGGATCATAATAAGGGTTAGGAGCCACGCCTTGTGTACCTGATATAACTGAACTCCATGGCTCGTAAGGACTTGGATAAAGCGCATCGCACTGGCTACGTACCTGTGCAAAAATGGCATTCATGCCTGTAGCTTTATGTTCATCTAATCTTTGTATAAAACTAGATTGCTCTGCTGCTGTAGAGGCACCTGCCGAAGGCCAATCAATATTTGCATAAGTGGCTATCCATGCGCCACGCATTTCTCTTTTGGGCGCTGTTTGTGCTTGGGAAAAATTTATACTTAAAAGAAAAAATGATAGTAGTGTGTAAATATTCTTCATAAATTATAAAAATTAGTTGTTTAGATTTCTACCCTTAAGCTGTTGATATCACTTATCTTAAACAGCTGTAAAACTTCGCTATTCTGTTCTGTAAATTAATTAATAATCAGCTAAATAAAGAATGCTTAATAATATTTTTTAAAAAGTCATATGTCTGTGATCTTTATTAATCCTGCTCCAACAAAATTGTGTTTTTTAGTACTTATCCGTTACCCTAAATTATTCTCCCGAGGTTACAACTTTGAAAACAGCGCTAGAATTACTTCTTCAATAAAACCCAAGAAGGAAAATTCTTCGAAAAGTATATGGGGCTGTCGTCCGAATTTCTTTATTCAACTTTGGTTCGGTCTTCCCGCCTAATTGCGGGACTGTACCGTACAAATATGTATGCCTGCCGCAAATGCCGGCGCATACATATTTGCACACCGCTCACTCCACCGCAGCCCGTGATGGGAGAATCTTTTTTCGGCTTTAATTGTGGAGGAGATCGGGTTTAATTAATTGAAATATTGATATTATGATTGAAGTTGGTGTGTATATTTAAGTATTACTTTTAAATTACCTTAATAGTGCTTAGACTATTTAAAAAAACTTATATTGTAAAAAAGGAATTGTCATGGTTCAGATAATCAGAAGATATAGTTTAACCAAAGAAAATATTTCTACCGGAACATTAACTGTATTAAACAAAGGACAAGTCACAACCTTAACCTTTAAGGACCCAATAATTGAAGTAACCGTTAGCGAATTAAATCATCCTTTAATGGCTCTGGAAAGTTTACGAAGTGTTCTTGAAATCGAACACAAAAGTCTTTTGGATTGTAACGGTTGTAGAATTGACACATCATACAGAGCCACTGGCGGTTATGGAGCGTATAAAATTGTTTCAGGGCAACAAGCTACAAAAATCCTAAACATTTTTGAGCCCACTAATGACATTGAAAAACTATGTACCGTTGAAGAACACAAAGCAGCATATCAAAAATGGATGAACAGCTTATTTTAAATTAAAAAACCTAATATTACCATACCAATAAGGTGATGGAGTGGATAACATTATCAATTAAAATGATTTAATCTTTACAACAATAGCTTTTGAAAAATCAACTTAATGCTTAGCCTTGTTTCGTGGCACACGAAACAACAAAGCAAATATTGATCAAAGTTTATGCGGAACGTTGCTTTAAACTTTTAAGAAATTGATTTTTTTACTAAGCCAAATTTCGTGTGCCACGAACCTTTGGCGGAGCAGATACTCTAACGTTAGATACAACTATTAGACAAACCCTAAAATGGCAGAACACAAACTAGAATATGGACTTCATATTATTGACAAGTTGTTTAAACTTGGACGTATTTTAGGTTACCATTCTGAAAAAGAATATCCTGTCGACAAAGACAATGATTCTGCAGTTGATATTGCTTGGTTGTATGAAGTTGGACAGAAATATCCCCTATTCATTTTTGAAATAGAAAGTGCTACAACAAACTCTATAATTGCAAATCCAAGTAAAATATTTGGTGAATCAAATCAAAAATTCGAAAAACCCCTTTTTCTTTTCCATCTACTTTTGAAAGGCGGTCAGGAATCAGGTAAAATTCCTCAACTGGAAAATCTTTTCGGCAGACATAACTACAGGATTTATAGATTTAGTTTAGACGAAGAAATTAATTTAATTGTAGATGTTTTATCTCAACATCGGAGACTAACGAATTCACCCAATATTTTTGAACTAATCAGTGAATTAATTGACAATTGGACACAAATAGATCTCAATCAGATAATAATACATCTAGAGACTCTTGAGTTTGAAAAAGAAAAAGGAACGGTATTACCATCATATGCTCTTCTCACACAAAAATATACAGGAATAAAGCAACATTTTATAAGACGGCTTAAAAACAAAATTGAAAAACCAGAAGAGTTTTTTGAAAATGAAGCTTACGAAACGTACTTAGGAAAAGAATGGGAAATCCCAATTCATTTAGGTATGCTTTCAGCATTTGCAGAGGATAATTTAGAGAATAAATACTTTGAAGACTTTAAAAATTGGCAAGAAAGATCCACTTATTTAAAGCAAATTGGACCGAGTTTTGGGCTTTCTAGAGATTATGATTTATTCATTCTGGGCATGTCAGGTGCAGTATTAGGCTTAACCGCAACTTTGTTTTATAAGGTAGATAAAGCAAGAGAGTATATCGCAGGAGAACTATTTAACATTTTAGAGAACTCCAAAAGATTCAACCCAAACATAAACATTTTTAATGCACTTTGGCTACTACATATTGCACCAAACTCAGACAAAGGAAAAGACTACTATGAATTTGCGAAAAACTTTATAAATACCAACGGAGGAATTCCTGAAAATATTTACAACTCACACGAAACAAATTATATTAGGTTTATAGAAGGCGACGAAAATCTTGAAGACTATGGACAAAGAATTTTAATAGGCAGTTGGACAGAATTTCAAGAAAAAAAATCACTAAATGAATTTAATCCAGACAAAATTTTTGACCTCGCAGTAAAATATTTAACTGACAAAGATGAAAAATGGAATCCTGTTGCGAATGGACAAATATAGTTGCAGCCAAAAAGATATACTGATGAAGGGCTGCGGGATAGAAGTGGAAATCCTTTTTTGTTAGCACGTCCTTCGACAGGCTAAGGATGGCAAACAAAAAAGATTGTAACGGATAGCCCGATCAAATGCTGAACAATGCTGTCATGCTCACAGCCCCAAGTTTTTATTTTATTCCTACACTCCTTATAAAATCTAAAAACTAATCATTTCTTATATATTCGCTTTCATCCTATTTTCATTATTTTTGAGCAAACACAAACGTTTTGAAAAAACTTCTGCTCCTCGCTTCAATTTTGCTATTTACACAACTAGTATTTTGCCAACAATACTGGCAACAAAAAACTGATTATAAAATTACTGTTTCGCTGAATGATGTGGACAACAGCATTACGGGTTTTGAACAAATAGATTATTACAATAATTCGCCGGACACCCTCAATTTTATTTGGATACATTTATGGCCAAATGCATACAAGAATGACCGTACGGCTTTTAGTGACCAATTGCTTGAAAACGGCAGAACGGATTTTTATTTTTCCCCCGAAAATAAAAAGGGTTACATAAACAGATTGAGTTTTAAAACGGATAATGTAAATGCCATTACAGAAGATCATCCACAACACCAGGATATTGTAAAACTATTATTAGCACAACCACTTGCGCCGGGTAAAATGGTAAAAATAGAAACGCCTTTTCATGTAAAATTGCCTTACAATTTTTCGAGAGGTGGGCATGTAGAACAGTCGTACCAATTAACGCAATGGTACCCAAAACCGGCAGTGTATGATAAAACCGGCTGGCACGAAATGCCTTACCTGGACCAAGGAGAATTTTACAGCGAATTTGGAAATTTTGATGTGGAGATAACCGTTCCTCAAAATTATATTGTTGCGGCTACCGGGAATTTAAAAAATGAAGAGGAGAAAGAATGGTTGATCCAGCAAAGCAATAAACAACCCGAAAAAACGCCTGCAAAGAAAGATACAAAGACCAGTGCGAAAGTCGTTGTAAAACCTGTTGTACCGGCATCATCATCTACTACCAAAACTTTATACTTTACACAAAATAATGTACACGATTTTGCTTGGTTTGCTGATAAAACATTTCTGGTAAAACTTGATACGGTAGCATTATCATCAGGTAAAATAGTAAATGTAGCTGCATATGTATTGCCTGCCAATGCAGCTTTGTGGACTAATAGCATTGCGTACATAAAAAAATCTATCACATCAAAAAGTAAATGGCTGGGTGAGTATCCATATGATGTGGTAAGTGTGGTGGACAATGCATCGCCAACGGGTGGTGGAATGGAATACCCAACCATTACATTACTAAATGCCGGCGGTTCAGAAAAAGGTTTAGAATCTGTTATAAACCATGAAATAGGACACAATTGGTTTTATGGAATATTGGCTACAAACGAACGCACATACCCTTGGATGGATGAGGGAATGAATAGTTATTACGATAAAAGATATGATGCCGAAGAATCGATTACGGAACAAAAGGTTAACGAAAAAGAAAGTTCATTTAGTAAAAAAAGAATACCTAAATATCCTGAGGAATTATTGCTTCATACTATTGTAAAGTATAATAAAGACCAACCTATAAATACCCATTCTGCCGATTTTAATTATTTAAATTATGGTTTGGTAGCTTATGGCAAAACTGCACTTTGGTTACAAAAAATGGAAAGTTTACTTGGCAGAGAAACATTTGATAAAGTAATGAAGGCTTATTATGAAAAATGGAAATTTAAACATCCTTATCCCGAAGATTTTAAACAAACTGCTGAAGAAATTTCCGGAAAATCATTAACTGATTTATTTTCACAATTAGCAGTAAAAGGACCATTAGAAAAACCTGTAAAAAAACAAGTAAAGTTTACTTCGTTTTTTAATTTAAAAGAAACAGATAAATACAATTACATTTCTATATTACCCGCAGTTGGGTTTAATTATTACGACAAATTAATGTTTGGAGGAATAGTGCATAATTACAATGTACCGCCAAATAATTTTCAATTTTTTGCTGCGCCATTGTATGCAACGGGCACTAAAAAAATAAATGGCTTGGCAAGGGTTGAATACAGCTGGTTTCCAACTTCAAAAGGCGATAGGCTTACCTTATCTGTAGGTGGAGCAAAGTTTACAGGTGGTTCATTTAAAGACTCAACCGGTAATGAAAACCCGCTACAGTTTAGTAAAATAACACCCTCTATAAAATATATTTTTGCCAACAAAAATGCAAAAAGTACGGTAAAGAAATTTGTACAGTTTAAAAGTTTTATCATAAACGAAACCAGTATTTTCTTTAGCAGAGACAATATAAATAACATTGACCTTATTGCTTATCCTACTGAGCAACGTTATGTAAACCAGTTTCAGTTTAGCATTGAAAACAGGCGTGCTCTTTATCCTTACAATGGCGTATTTCAGGCAGAGCAAGGTGATGGATTTGTACGATTGAACATTACAGGAAATTACTTTTTTAATTATGCTGAAAAAGGTGGATTGAACGTAAGATTGTTTGCCGGTAAATTTATTTATACAGGAGATAAAAGTTTTACCAACCAATTTAAAACAAGCAGGTACCATTTAAACCTTACAGGTCCAAAAGGGGATGAAGATTACAATTACAATAATTACTTTGTAGGAAGAAATGAATTTGAAGGATTTGCAAGCCAGCAGATAATGAATAGAGATGGTTTTTTTAAAGTACGTACAGATTTACTCAGCAGTAAAATCGGTAGGACGGATGATTGGTTGGGCGCTATAAACCTGACAACATCTATCCCCAAAAATATAAATCCGCTGGAAGTATTGCCTTTTAAATTACCACTAAAACTGTTTGCAGATTTTGGTACTTATGCGGAAGCATGGAAAAAGAATAGTGAAACGGGAAGATTTTTATACGATGCGGGTGTACAATTATCGTTGTTTAAAAATGTATTAAATGTTTATTTTCCTTTGGTATATAGTAAGGTGTATACTGACTATTTTAAATCAACCATCACAGAAAAAAAGTTTCAAAAAAATATTTCCTTTAGTATAGACATTCAACAATTGGGTATTGGTAAATTACTCTCACTGCCAAGTTTATAAATAATGGCTATAAAATATTTACGGCACGCAGCAATAGATAAAAGCAAATGGGATGAGTGTATAGCCAATAGTCCCAACGGCCTAATTTACAGCACGTCAATTTACTTAGATATAATGGCAACTTGCTGGGATGCTTTAGTACTTGACGATTACAAAGCAGTAATGCCGTTACCTTTTCGAAAAAAATATGGAATTAGTTATGTTTATCCACCGGCCTTTTCTCAGCAAATTGGTATAACATCTTTAGAAGAAACCACCCACGAAATTGTTGACTTATTTTTGAAAAATATCCCTAAAAAATTTAAGTATGTGGAGATGAATTTCAATACCGGGAACATTTTTTCATCTATAAATAGTATAACCAGAAACAATTATTTTCTGCCATTGTCATCTACTTTCGAAGAACTTAAAAAAAACTTTAGCAGATCTGCCCTCAGAAATATTAAGAAAGCATCTGATGAAAACATCAACATAAAAGAAGGAGTTGATGCAGCAGAAATAATTGCGGTGCACCGTGAAAGATTTAATGATAACGTAGGTGCAAATAATGAAGATTATAAAAGATTGGAAAAACTTTTTACAGTATTAAAACAGAAAAATTGGCTGTTTACCATTGGTGCATTTAAAGAAAATAAATTAATTGCTGGCAGTGTTTATTTTGTTTATAAAAACCGAATTACTTTTATAATTAATGGAAACAATAGTGAAAGCTTAAAAATTGGAGCCACTCATTTACTAATGAATGAAACCATCAAAAAGTTTTGCGGAAAAGAAAATATCTTAGATTTTGAGGGCAGTGATTTTGCAGAGTTTGTTCGTTTTTACACACAATATGGCGCAATTTTAGAAAACTATACCATGATAAAAATTAATAATTTACCATGGCCTTTATCTTTATTTAAGAAATAGTTTTATTCGCTTTTCGCATTTAACATTATGGATTCTGCAATTAATAAATCTGCAGGTTTAGTAATTTTTATATTCTCCTCCTCTCCTTCTACCAAAGAAACTTTTAAACCGAAGGCCTCCACTACGCTTGCTTCATCAGTAAATTTATCTTTATAATCAATTCCAAAAAAAGCAGGCAATAATATTTTACCATGAAAAGTTTGTGGAGTTTGTACCAATTTAATGGTACTTCTATCTACTGCTTCATTGCCATTTTCAGTAATTATTCTTACACTGTCTCTGCAATTAATTACTGGTATAGCTGTTCCAAATTCAGAAACCGCATCATAACATTTTTGAATAAGAGAAGCTGATAGTAATGGTCTTACTGCATCGTGTACAAATATGATACTGTCTTCATCATCTACCATAGCCAATCCATTTTGTACAGAGTGAAACCGTGTACGCCCGCCTACAACAATTTGTATGCGTTCGTAATCAAAAAACGCATCAATAATTTCTTGTCCTACGCCAATATGTTCTTCAGGCAACACCAATATAATTTTACAATCGCTATATGATTCTAAAAAAGTATTAATGGCATAAAACATAACTGGTTTACCTTTCAATAATAGAAACTGTTTGGGGGTTGTATTATTCATTCGGGTGCCGTTTCCACCAGCAACAATTATTGCATATTTTTTCATTTGATATTTAATTTACCTCAGACCCGTTTGTAATCCTTTAAATTATTCTGTTGTCAGCCTGAGCCTGTCGAAGGCGGGTTTGAAGAAGCACATCGGCTTCGACAAGCTCAGCCTGACACTCCGGTTGAATCGAACCTTTTGTCATTTTAAAATCTTTAAACTTAATTTATTTTAAGCTTTATAAATAGAGATTTCTTTTTCACCATTACTATTTTGCATAGCCCTGTACATCCCTGCACTGTTAAACATCATGGCTACATTTCCTTTTGCATCCACACCAATCATTCCGCCCTCACCTTCCAGTTCTAATAATTTTGTATGTACTACTTCATGCATAGCATCGTGCAAACTCATTCCTTTATATTCCATGTGTGCTGCTACATCGTAGGCTGCTACTGCTTTTATAAATGGTTCACCATGGCCAGTGCAACTAATAGCACAGGTAGTATTGTGAGCATAAGTGCCTGCACCTAAAATGGGACTGTCACCAATTCTACCATATTTTTTATTGGTCATACCACCGGTACTCGTACCTGCGGCTATGTTTCCCTGCATATCACATGCGGCACATCCAACAGTTCCAAATTTTTTATCTTTCATTAATTCTTCCAAACCTTGGTGTGTATGATCTAAAGAATAATTATCGCTGTCACGCATAGCTTTCCATTGGTCATACCTAAACTGTGAAAAGAAAAATTCATCCGGTTCCAATTTTATTCCCTGCTTTATAGCAAAATCATTGGCACCTTTTCCGCTTAAAAAAACATGGTTGCTATTATGCATTACTTCTGCTGCAAGCTCAATGGGGTTTCTTACATTTATTACTGCTGCTACAGCACCGGCTTCTCTGTTTTTACCATCCATAAATTCAGCATCCATATCCTGCACGCCTTTTTTAGTGAATACATAAACTCTACCTGCATTAAATAGTAAATTATCTTCTAGTACCACAATGGCTGCTTTTACAGCATTGGTTGCTTCACCGCCTTGCTCTAAAACTGCGTACCCGGCTGACAAAGCTTCATCCAATCCTTTTTTATAAGCAGCTTCCAACTCAGGGGTCATATCTTCTTTTAAAATAGTACCTGCCCCGCCATGTATTGTTATTGAAAATGTTTGCATAAATATTTAAAATTTGTTCTACTTTTTATTTAATAAGTAATTGTTTACATTCCTCCAGCAATTTATTCTTATCAATGGCTACGGTACCAACTTCTTCACAAACAAGGCCTCCTGCTATGTTTGCCATCTCAGCCATAAGGCGTACATTTTTAGTAGCCGCATACACTACTGCTGCAACAGCAATAACAGTATCGCCGGCACCGCTTACATCTGCAATGCTGCGTATATGTGTAGGAATAATTTGCTTTTCTGTGTTAGTTTCATAAAATACTCCTTTTTCTGAAAGCGTAATAAATGAAATTTTATGATACAACTTTTCCTGTAATGCCTCATGCATTTCTGCCAGTAACTTTTCAGAAACTTCATCGCCAATAATATTCAGCCCTTCTTTAACCTCATGTAAATTTGGCTTAAAAATATCTACATCTTTATATTCAAAAAAGTTTTTTCTTTTAGGATCTACTGCTGTAAGTATATCATTTTCTTTACAAATTGAAATTACACTTTCAATCACATTTTTAGTAAGTAAGCCTTTATTATAATCCTCCAAAATAACCAGCTGTGGATTTTCAGCTGCCACATATTTTTTAAAAGTTTCAATTAAAATTTCTTCTGTAGTGCTGGAAAGGCCTGTTGTAACTTCTGCATCCAACCTCATCATATGCTGGTTTCTGCTGATGATTCTAATTTTATTAGTCGTTATTCTTTCGTTATTAGAGATGATGAAATCAGTATTAATATTATTGTCTTTTAATAAAGCAACCAATTGTTTTCCTTCATCATCGTTACCAATAATGCTGATAACATTTACAGTGGCACCCAACGAAACTACATTTAAAGCCACATTACCTGCACCACCTATTCTTTGCTCTTTTTTGCTAACAGATACCACAGGCACCGGTGCTTCCGGAGATATACGATCTACCTTCCCCCACCAATAAGTGTCAAGCATTACATCCCCTATCACTGCAATTTTAAGTGAACTAAATGATTGAAAAAGTTTATCAAATTCTGCAGCATTCATATTAAATTCTATTTTTATTATTTGCTACTGCAATGTAATATATTGGAATGCCGGCAAGAACAATAGCCAAGCCCCATCCTGCATATACTGGTTTATACCAAATTAATAATGCACAAAAAGTGATGGCCATCAAAATATAAATAGCCGGTAAAATCGGATATCCAAATGCTTTATATGGTCTTTCAGCATTGGGCATTTTTTTTCTCAAAATAAATATCCCGGCAATGGTGAGGGCATAAAAAAGCACTACTACAAATGAAATCATATCAAGCAGATCGCCATATTTCCCACTTAAGCAAAGTAAAGAAGCTACAATACACTGTATCCATAAAGCAAATTCAGGCACTCCATTTTTATTTAATGTTCCGGTTTTTTTAAAAAACAAACCATCTTTTGCCATGGTATAATAAACTCTTGCGCCTGCAAGAATTAAACCGTTGTTACAACCAAAAGTTGAGATCATAATCATGATGGCAATAACGTAAGTTCCAATATTTCCGAAAATGGCTTTGCTGGCGCTTACGGCCACTCTATCTTGCGGAGCAGAAGCAATGTCTGACAAAGGCAATACACTTATGTACATTAAGTTTGCTGCCACATAAATAAGGGTAACTATTAATGTTCCAAAAAATAAACTTAGGCCAATATTTCTTTTAGGATTTTTTACTTCGCCTGCAATAAACGTTACGTTATTCCAAGCATCGCTGCTAAAAATAGAACCTACCATAGATGCTGCAATAGCGCCTAATACAGCGCTTCCGGCTACACCACCTAAAACGCTCCCGTCTGCATTTCTGGTTTTCATACCCCATGCATCTTGCCAGTTGGCATCCCATATTTCACTTTTTGCTGCCAGTAAAAAACCGAAAATAATTAACCCAAAAAGAGATAATAATTTTACAACTGTAAATGTTGTTTGTATAAGTTTACCACTTTTTATACCACCAGTATTTATCCAGGTAAGAGAAACGATGAGTAAGATTGATACTAGCTGAGCGGTATAAATTTTTAATCCTAATATTTGAAACAAAACATTTGTATCATTTAACTCTAAAGCTGG
>JANPIF010000158.1:0-9935 GCA_031424845.1 Ferruginibacter sp. | reverse complement strand
CGTAAACGGAACCACTTGCACCAGTGATTGCCACTACAATTTTTTGTCTTAATTTTTCACTCATATTACAAAGCTAAAGCATTTCACTATGAAGAAAATTACCGCAAGTATTGTTTTACTTATTGCGATAACATTCCTTTTTTCATTTGATAAAAATGAAAAAGAAAAAATAAACTGGATAAGCATTGCCCAGTTAAATGAAGCATATGCAAAAAATCCAAAGCCGGTGCTTATAGACATTTATACAGATTGGTGCGGCTGGTGCAAGCAAATGGATAAAACAACTTACCAGCACGAAAAATTATCGACTTATGTAAATGAAAAATACTATGCGGTAAAGTTTAATGCCGAACAAAGAGAAGCCATTACTTTCAACAATAAAATTTACAAATACAATACACAATACCGCACAAATGAATTGGCTATTTATTTAACCGGCGGGCAACTCTCCTACCCCACCACTGTTTTTATGGGCGGTCCTGATGCGCAACCTGCTCCCTTACCGGGCTACATGAAACCCAAACAAATGGAAGGGCCATTAAAGTTTTTTGGCGAGCGTGCAGATAAAACACAAACCTTTGTAGCCTTCAATAAAAAATCACACAACGAATGGTAGTTGGGGCTGTAAGCGCAGGAACTTTTTTCAGCATCAGTTAGGGCTGTCCGTAGTAGTGCCGCCACAAAGTTTATCACCATGTAAAGTTTCTTATTGCGGCAGCTACTACTTCCCATCCCTCAGCCCTTCTGCAGGATATCTTTTTTCAACTTTTATTATGAAGTATATTTGTGCATTGGCAACAAAAAGTTGTACAAAACAATAAACTATGAGCAATAATAAAAAAGAAATTTTAATAGAAAAAATAATAGAAGCGGTTGAAGAAAAAACACTCCTTAAAATAACACTCGGCAATAAAAAAGAAAAAGCAACTGACCTTAAAAACGTTTTTATTAAACCTGTATTAATAAAAGAACAACCACATTTATCATTTATATATCGCCACAACACAAAAGATATTACCAAAAACTTTATAACTACAGAAGCAATAACAATTATAAAAGATTTGCTTGAAACCAGTTTTTACAATGCAGATATTTATACAAGCACGAACACCATTTATTTTAGTATTGTAAAAGATGGTAAAGAAAAACTGGTTACGAAAAACAATGAAGTAAAAAAAGAAGTACAATCACTTTCACACGACAAGCAAAAACAAAGAATTATCGAAAAAGGCGCAGCTTATTTACATCACCTCGGCATTACATCTGCTGAAGGAAATGTGAAAAAAGAAATGCAGCATAAATACAAACAGATAAACCGCTATGTTGAAATTATTGAAGGCATTTTAAAAGACACGGTGGTTGAGAAAGATTTTTCAGTTGTAGATATGGGCAGCGGAAAAGGTTACCTCACTTTTGCTTTGTACGATTATTTACAACATAAATATGATGCTGTAAAAGTTACCGGTATCGAAATGCGTGAAGACCTTGTGATAAAGTGTAACCACATTGCAGCAGAATCAAATTATACCAATTTACATTTTGAAAAAGGAAGTATAAATGAAACGGCAATCGCTGCGGTTGATATGCTAATAGCTTTACACGCCTGCGATACCGCCACTGACGATGCCATTGCAAAGGGAATAAAAGCAAATGCAAAATATATTATTTGTGCCCCTTGCTGCCACAAACAAATACGCAAGCAAATGGCGCCTAGCAATGCATTAAAACTCATCACCAAACATGGCATTTTATTAGAAAGACAGTCAGAAATGGTTACTGATACCATTCGTGCATTAATACTTGAAGCACATGGCTACAAAACAAAAGTGTTTGATTTTATTGAAGAAGAAGACACACCCAAAAATGTATTAATCGTGGGCACAAAAAATAATTTTTCAGAAAATATTTTTCAAGAAAATATTGGAAAGGTGCAGGAGTTAAAAAATATGTTTGGTATAAAAGAACACTATCTGGAAACAGTCGTTGAGTAAAATTAAATTTTTTCTCTACCCGTTCATAAAAGCTAAATAAATAGCTGAAGATGAAATGCCCGCCCGGCTGAACGTCGTTCGGACAGGTGCGATTAAATCACCATAGATGACTGATGCTAATTCTTTGTTCGGCTAATAACCTCCCCGCCACAAAAAAAAACACTTTAATAATTTAAAATTCCTATAAGGTATTGAAGTCTAAAATCCCCTTTCGGGGGATTTAGGGGGCTTACTCCTTTGGAGAGGATTTTAGGTGAGCTGTTTCTACTTATTTTTTTTAATGTTCTGACTTCCATTGTAACTTCATTGCATGGCTACTGCAAACACCCAAAACCGAACGCTCCGTTTATTTCAATCTACTGTTTTAAATATGATAGATATGGTGGGCATTGGCCCTTTTATAACCATGCCGATTGTGATTGGCTTGTTGGGTGGAATGTACCTGTGGGCTTGGGTTGCAGGTGCAGTACTCTCTTTTGTAGATGCTATGATATGGAGTGAACTTGGTGCAGCATATCCGCTTGCAGGAGGCAGTTATAATTTTTTAAAAGTAGCGTACGGCGAAAAAGGTCCAGGTAAAATGATGAGCTTTTTATACGTTTGGCAAACCATTATTCAAGCACCTCTGGTTGCCGCATCTGCCGCCATAGGGTTTGCACAATATTTTATTTATCTGGTGCCATTGGAAGTTTGGCAACAAAAAGCATTAAGCGGTGCAGTCATTATTTTTGTAACATTTTTATTGTATAGAAAAATTGAAAGCATAGGGAAAATTGGTGTACTACTTTGGCTAGGAGTTGTGGGTACTTTGGGCTGGATAATTTTTGGCGGAATTGCTCATGGAAATTTTTCTGCACCCATTTTTGATGCTGCAGATTCTTTTAGTTTTAATGCCATTGCTTCATTTTTATTTGGACAGGCATGCGTTAAAACTATTTACAGTTATCTGGGTTATTACAATGTTTGCCACCTGGGTGGCGAAATAAAAAACCCCGCTAAAAATATTCCAAAAAGCATGTTCATTTCTATTATTGCTATAGCTGTATTATACCTTGCCATGAACGTTAGTGTAACAAGCGTCATCCCATGGCAGGAAATAAAAGGGTGGCAAGTTGCAGGTACAAATAATTTTTTAATAAGCACGTTCATTGAAAGATTATACGGTCATACCGCCGCCATTATAATTACCATAATGGTTCTGTGGGTAGCACTTGCCTCTTTATTTGCTGTAATGCTTGGCTACAGCCGTGTACCATTTGCTGCTGCGCAAGATGGGGCATTTTTTAGAATATTTGCAAAGCTGCACCCAACAAAAAACTTTCCCTACGTTTCGTTGTTGATTTTGGCGGCATTTGCTTTTGTGTTCAGTCTGCTTTTTAGAATGGGTGATGTAATTAGCGGCATATTGGCTATGCGAATAATGGTGCAATTTATTGGACAGGGTGTTGGACTTATGTTGTTACGAAAAAGAAAAGGAGAAACCAATTTACCTTTTAAAATGCCACTATATCCTTTGCCGGTTATCTTGGCAATATTAATGTGGCTGTTTGTTTTTTATGCAACTGGAACAGCAATAATTTTAAGCTTTGTGATTGTTCTACTCAGTGGAATAATTGTGTATTTGGTAAAAGCAAATTTGAATAGAGAATGGCCGTTTGAAAAAAGTTGAACACAAAACCCAGGAAGGGTTTTCACAAAATACACAATGAGTGAAGTATTGCTAAAGTTCCTTAAGCAACGATTCAACACCTAAATGTTTGGTATACATTTCTAAATTACCATCTGCTTTTTTTGGCCATTGTTCTTTTGGTTTATCCCAATATAATTCCACGCCATTACCATCGGGATCATTTAAATACAATGCTTCAGAAACACCATGATCTGCAAAGCCAGTAAATGGATAACCTGCATCCATTACTCTTTTATAAATGATTGCCAATTCTTTTCTTTCTGCATATAAAATAGCTGTGTGAAATAATCCGGCAGTGTGCAAAGGCGCAGGACCACCATCTTTGCTGTACCAGGTATTTAATCCTATATGATGGTGATAACCTCCGGCTGAAATAAACGCAGCTTCTGTTCCATACATTGTGGTTACTTCAAAACCTAACAAACCGCAATAGAAATCCATTGCGGTTTTTAAATTAGAAACTTTTAAATGTATGTGTCCAATACGAGTTTGTGCAGGAATTTTATATGACGTTTCCATTTAATTATTTTAGAAATCGTTTTTTGGAAAACCTATTTCGAAAAAAAATTATTACATTAGTTGGGAAAAATATTTATCTCACGCAAAGAAAAAAAATTATTCAAGGCGCAATGTAAAACTGTGCTTTGCGTCTTTGCTCCATATTTTCTTTGCGAGAAACCTACAATCGTAAAAAATTATTTCAAATGAGCAATTGCCACCTGATCCATATCTGTAAACTCTTTATTTTCGCCCGCCATACCCCAGATAAAACCGTAGTTAGATGTGCCCACACCAAAATGCATACTCCATGGTGCAGATAGTGCAGCTTCATGGTTGGCTACTACTAAATGCCTTGTTTCCTGCGGCTCACCCATAAAATGCATTACACGATGCGCTTCGTTTAAATCAAAATAAAAGTATGCTTCCATTCTTCTTGTATGCGTGTGCGGTGGCACGGAGTTCCATACACTGCCTTCCTCTAAAACGGTAAGACCCATCACCAGCTGGCAACTTTGTATACCATCATTGTGAATGTATTTAAAAATGGTTCTTTTGTTTGATGTAGCAATGTCTCCGAGGTTTACTGGTGCAGCTTCTGCCTTTGTCATTTTTCGGTTTGGATAAGTATGGTGCGCAGGCAAACAAAGAATGTAGAAATGCGCAGGGTTAGCAGCGTCTACACTGCTAAAAGTTACGTCCTTAGTGCCTTTGCCAAGATAAACACATTCCAGTTTTTCAATGTCATAAGCAACGCCATCAGCATTTACGGTGCCATTTCCCCCAACATTTATTATACCCATTTCTCTGCGCTCTAAAAAAAAGTTCGCTTTTAATTCCTCTTCATTTGGCAAAGAAATATTTTCAGTTGTTGGAACAGCACCACCGATAATCAATCTGTCAAAATGAGAATATACCAATTCTATTTTACCAGGTTGCATCAGTTCTTGAATTAAAAAATTCTCACGCAGTTGTTGCGTATTCATGTTGCCTGTTTCCTTTGGACTATTTTGAAATCTTACTTGCATTTTAATATTTTTTATGGTGAGTTGGTTGTTGTGAATGTTGAGATTGTGAATGCTGTCTTTGTGAATTGTGAATGGTGAATTTGTGAAAATTGTAAAATGTTTTAATTGCCAACTGCCCACTGCTTACCTGCCCATCCAACCTCCATCAACAGTAATTATAGTGCCATTTATATAATCTGATGCCGGTGAAGAAAGGAAGACATACGCTCCACTTAAATCGGAAGTTTTACCCCATCTGCCGGCCGGAATTCTGGATAAAATAGCGGAGCTTCTTTCTGGGTCTGCACGCAGCTGTTCTGTATTTGCGGTATCAATATAACCCGGTGCTACCCCATTTACAGTAATGCCATGTTGCGCCCATTCATTGGCAAATGCTTTTAATAAGGAGGACAATGCACCTTTGCTGGCTGCATATCCTGGCACATTTATTCCGCCCTGAAAGGTTAACAGCGAACAGGTAAAAACTATTTTGCCGGATTTCTGCTCCAACATTCTTTTGCCAATTTCTCGGGTAAGAATAAATTGAGAATTGAGGTTAATGTCCAGTACTTTATCCCAATATTCATCAGTGTGTTCGGCTGCAGGTTGACGCATAATAGTACCTGCATTGTTAATTAAAATATCAATTCGTGGATGGTCAGCTTTTACCTTTTCAATAAACTGATACAGAGAATCTCGGTCAGAAAAATCTGCGGAGTATGGATAAAATTTTCTCCCAGTTGCGGTTACTGCCAAACCCACCTCACTACCATTTGCAGGCATACTACTACTTACACCAATTATATCAGCGCCTGCATTTGCAAGTTCAATTGCAATGTCCATCCCAATACCGCTGCTGCAACCTGTAACCAAAGCAATTTTATTATCCACTCTAAAATCTAGCATAAATATTTTTTTATTTTCTCTATAATAAATTGAACAAACCTAATTTTTCATTTTTGCCTGCATTTCTTTTTATAATTTCCATGCAATTGCTGCAATTATATTTTGTCGCACCCCGCAAAAGTAAGGCGTATGCATCAGAAGCATTAAATGGCTTTATTTGTTTGCCTGTCCACTTTGTAGGATCTGATAAAAAGGGAATAATGGTATTAAACCCCATCTCGAGCGACTTGCCTGATTTTGTTTGCAGGCTATAAAAATTCTTATCTGTTTTTTCTGAGAGTTGTGCAATAACATTGAATGCATTTAAAATAAATACGGTGTAATGAAGAGAGGTAGTCCTTTCCATTTCGAATGGAAAAAAACCATTCTTGTCCATTTGGGCATCAAGCCGATTGGTGGCTCTTTCCACGATTTTGTTTGCTTCTTTTTTATCACCAATATACAAAGCAAAAGAAAGTGCCTGCGCATCAAACCAAATACCGTGGTTATTTTTTGCATTCAATTCATCCTTACCAATCTCACTGTTATTTAACCAACTTAAAAAGGAAGTAAACCATACTTTTAATTCATCATCTTTTTGCTTAGGCCAATGCTTGGAATTTCTAATTAATTCAACTGCATCCAATGCAAAAATAAATTGCCGAGTATCTATTATCCCTTCTGCTCTGCCTGTTGTTACACCTTTCACTGCTTGACCAAATTGCAAATTGGGATTCATTTTAGTAGCTGTATCTAAAAACCAAACAGACATCAATTTACTTACATGCTTTGCATATTTTTCTTTGCCCGAAAAATAATATGCGAGCCCCAATGTGTACATATTTTCACAAAGCTTCGGCATATTTTCCTTATCAGGATAATTGTGTACTTCAGGATTTACAACACCATCTCTTCTTACATATGGCAAGCCATTTGGCTTTGTTGAATCTGGCCACCAATACGGTCCAATGCTCATATAATCATGTTTGCTGCCACTCGGCGGCAATTCTGTTTTATCTATTACACAAACTGGCTTGTACGTTAATAACATATCAGCATTTTTTAAAAGCTCTTTGTAAGCTGGCATTAAGGCAGCATCTTTTTTGAGAAGTCTTGTTTTCTTTTCTGCCAATATTTTAAAATCGATTTTTATAATATCAGTGTTGGAAAGCTTTGGCTGCGCAAAACAAAATGAGTTTATTACAACAGAAAATAAAAGGGAAAGTTGAAAATATTTCTTCATAAAATTTATTTCATCCAGCTTACACCAACATCGGCTTTTGTAATTCGCCAGGAAGGATTAAACTGTGTAATTTCTTTGGAGGTTAGTTGAAAATCATGAACTTGTAAACGAGCATTGATAAGGTCTATAATACCCTTACTCTCTTTTAGTGCAACGTAATTTATTCCATTCGCTTTTTTAATATCTTTTGCTTTTAATGCTTCAAAACCTTTGTAACCATTGTTGCTTTTAGCATATACATTATTTGAAAATACATAAGTTGTTTTATCACCCATCACTTTTACGGCATCCTGGTTTTTGCCCATGGTATTGTAAACAAAATTATTTGCTAATAGAATATTTTGAGGATCTACAAAAGCTTTTCCCTTGGTTGCATTCCCTTCACCCAATACAATTGCAGGCCCTACAGAATTTGCTATAACATTATAAGCCACAAGCGCACTGTCTGATGGGTAATATTCATTTAGGGCAGATTCTAACAGCCCGGACATGATGCAAATAGGAGCTTTCCTATCCTGAATTCCACCTTCTAAATCTTCCAAATAATTATTAAAAACAGTTTGATTTGGGTTAATAACTCTTACGCCGCCACTCATCCTTCTACCCGTTTTTCCTGAGAAATAATTTCCATAAACAAAACACTTTTGTCCATGTCTTAAAACCATAGAGCCATCATTGTTTATAAAAGTATTGAACCGGTAAATATTATCCCAACTCTTGTTGCTGATCACTTCGGGCTCCAATCTTTGTTCTTC
Organism: Ferruginibacter sp.; assembly: GCA_031424845.1. Classification (GTDB taxonomy): domain Bacteria; phylum Bacteroidota; class Bacteroidia; order Chitinophagales; family Chitinophagaceae; genus Ferruginibacter. Next base: position 1,866 of record JANPIF010000158.1, on the reverse strand, counting down.
AAAATAATTGTATTCGATGATATTAAATCCATGAGTGAACGAAGTTTTACTGTCACCAATCCGCATATCTTCTCCCCCATTATCTGTAGGCAAGGTTCTGTAACCAAAATAATTATGGTGAATGTGATGGTATGTTGATGGGGCTTTGTCACTACCGGGTACAAAATCATCTCCTGTTTTATAACGCACCACCAAATATGGGCCCTGGTTGGTTTTACCCGAAAAATAACAATGATCAACTTCATTCCTTATCCCCTGAACACTTATCCAGTTATTGTTTGCCAGATCATCAGAAGGGCTGTAATTTTTAACTGCACAATTAGTAATGCGACAATCAGAAGAATTATTTGCGAAAGCCATCACATCACCTTTTTCCAATGTTGATTGTCCTTCAAAATAAAAACCTTCGGCCTGTAAATATTTTCCATCCACTACAAGTTGTGAGTTACCTGTAAAAAAAACTTTACCTGCAGTCTGCGCTTTTAATATAATGGGTGATTTTTCTGTTCCAATATTTTTTGTGGTGAAATTAATTTTTGTATCCTTATAAATTCCGTTCTTCCACATAATAGTTTGGCCAGCTTCAATTTTTGTAAGAGCCGTTTTAAGTTCTTCTGCAGAGGATACGATTACTTGAGCCGGAGCTGTAATTAGATTAAAAACAAAGATAACCGTGAAAAAAAATACTTTCATATTTAACTTTTATTTTTTTTCGATGAAATAAAAATGATACATATCCAGGCAAGCGGGACTAAAACACTGCCCAATACAAAAAATGAAACGTAACCGGTTTTAGTAATTAATGGTACAGAAAGTGTTGTAAATAATGTTCCTGCAACAGCGGCTGTGCCACCCATACCGGAAACAGTTCCTACATTTTTCCCACTAAAATAATCTGACGGAAGTGTTTGCACATTCCCAATTAAAAATTGAAACCCAAATAGTGTAGCACTAATTAATGCTATCGCAAAATTGATGTGTTCTTTTAACGAATCTAAATAAAAAGCAGTAAGCGCAAGGGATACAAGCATAATTACACAACCAATAGTTATAGCCTGTTTGCGTGCAGACGCAGCATCTACCCCACGTTTTATTTTTTGCGAAGCATAATAACCACCCAACAAACCACCGATGGCTGCAAACAGATAAGGCACCCAAGCAAATGCACCAACCTGCTTTATATCAAACTGAAATTGTTCTTTTAAAAATGTAGGCAACCACGTTACAAACAACCACCAAACGGGGTCAATAAAAAAGCGGGATGACAGTATACCCCATGTGTTTTTAAACTGCAGCAACTCCCTCCAGGAATAAGTTTTTGCCTGCTGCGAATTGGCTGCATCTTTTTTTGTATCGCTTAAAATATGTTCCTGTTCTTCTGGTGTAATCCATGGATGTTTATCGGGAGTATTCTTATTAATTAATAACCAAGGAATCAACCATAAAATACCGAGTACTGCAATGCCTACAAATGTTGCACGCCAGCCAAATGCCAAATATAAACTTGCTATAAACGGTGCTGCCACAACAGATCCCAAGGAAGCGCCTGCACCGAATATGCCTTGTGCTATTCCTCTTTCCCGTGCAGGAAACCATTCAGCATTGCTTTTAGTAGCGCCCGGCCAGTTACCTGCTTCGCTTATTCCCAATAAAAAACGAAAAAATCCAAATGAGGAAAGTCCTCTTGCAAATGCATGCAAAGCAATGGAAATACTCCAGCCAACAATGGAAACCGCCATACCCAATCTTGTACCAATGGCATCCATCATTTTACCGGTAACTGTTTGCCCAATAGCATAAGCAATCATAAAAAAAGTGGTAATATATGCCAAGGCATTTTTACTGTCTGCATCAGCAATCCCAAAC
>JANPIF010000157.1:0-1200 GCA_031424845.1 Ferruginibacter sp. | reverse complement strand
GTATTCCAATTTATAAAACTGTGTTTAATATTTTTTACTGTTACAGATCCTCCATAACCATGCAATGGATTTCTCTCTTTATCAACAAGTGAATTATATTCCAATCTTGTACCCGTTCCAAAGAAATTTTCATCTCTTACATTAATTTGTGCTTTGTCTTTGCTGCTTACTTTTAAAGAACCACCCAATGAAAATACATCTTTGGTAATTATGATAATATCTGCAAACTCAGATAAAGAATCACTCTCCACTACAATTAAAGCATCATTAATAAATGAAAGCTCTCTAAAAAAACGTTCATTATCCGATAAAAGCAATGGTAATATTTTATCGCCTTCTTTAAAGAATAAATTTTTTCTTATTACAGCAGGCAGGGTATTTTTATGAAAATAATCTGCAAGTTTTGAAGCAGTTTTTTTTAATGGGCTTAAGGAATCTGTATGTGTTTTATGAAAACCAGTTGGAGCTATATTAATACTCCTGATAGTTTTACCCTTGTATGCTAAAAATGGATTTACAGATTTGATTGGATCATCTGGTTGTGTTTCTCTGTAAATACTTTTACCAAGCTTTTTTAATAAACCTTTCTTTTTTAATAGAAAAAAAGTATCCTCTTTAGGCTGCTCCTGAGCAAGCAAATAGCCATCAAAAAATAAAAATATAAGAGTGAAAAAAAGTAATAGAAATTTCATCTGTGGGGATACAGTTAAATTATGCTTGTACAAATATATTTAGTAATTGTTCAACTAATCAAATGAATTCCAACGCACAGAGGGCTGATTTTTAATAAGTGACTTTTAATATATCAACATTTGTAAACAATAAGTGACTATCAAATTTGTTGCAATTCGTAAAGTATCCACCCACATGATAAATACATATTACAATGTTTTTAAATTATAAAAAGTAATACCGATATTGAAAAAACAATATACCAATCCATTTAAATTTATTGAACACCTTTTATATAATCAAATAACAATTAAACATTAAAATGTATTGCCAGCGAGCTATTACTTCGTATCTTTGCGGCGCAAATTCGTTCTACGGCCGATAGATTTAGTTTTTTACAACTCCTTTTTGCTTTATTATCTCCGACAAGCTGTGCACAGCCTTGATGTAGGATTTATTACTTATTGAAAATTAAACACAGATATATGAAACAGGAAACAATGGGCATTGTTATACCCATCAACAAAG
>JANPIF010000156.1:0-23027 GCA_031424845.1 Ferruginibacter sp. | reverse complement strand
AGAGATAATTTTTCTGGTATGTATGTTGCTTCCTCCGTCATAATATAAACACTAATGCAAGAATTAATAAAGTATCTTTTTGTTTTAAATAATGGCTCAGGCAGAAATTCCACATTGTCATGGAAAGATACAATTAATGATTTTTTTAAAGGAAAAACTAACACTTTTAAAATATATAGCCTTCCAGATAAGTTTAATGCTAAACAAATTAAAGACCATATTTCATTGGTTAAACCACAACAGGTTATAGCGGTAGGTGGTGATGGTACTGTTACAATGCTTGCAAATATTTTAGCCAATACAAATATTCCATTAGGAATATTGCCTGGTGGCTCTGCTAATGGCATGGCAAAAGAACTGGATATACCAGAACAACCTTTGGAAGCTTTAAGGATAGTTGAAGAGGGTTTTATAAAAGATATTGACCTAATAAAAATTAACCATAAAAATTATTGCCTTCACCTGAGTGATTTGGGTTTAAATGCACACCTAATAAAACATTTTGATGAAGGAACAGTAAGAGGAAAACTAGGTTACGCACTGGTCTTGCTTAAAACACTTTGGAGAAAAGAGAAGATGGAAGTTATTATTCGCACAGATGAAACGAGTATAAGAAGAAGCGCCTTTATGGTAGCACTTGCCAATGCCAGTAAATATGGAACGGGAGCGGTAATAAACCCCGAAGGAAAATTAAATGATGGTTTATTTGAAGTAATAATTGTAAAAAGATTATCTGTAGGCCCGTTACTTAAGATGCTTTTAAAACCTGGAATATTTAATAGCACAAAAATTGAAATTGTATCCTGTACATCTGTAGAAATTAACACAAGAAATAAAGTGCATTTTCAAATAGATGGTGAATACCATGGTAGAACCAAACATCTTATTGCCGAAATAAATAAGGGAGCTGTAAAAATGATTGTGCCTAAAAATTAACCTACCTGAGGATTATTTAGACTTATAGGGATATTTACTGTGATGGTACAACCGTTTCCTGGAGAACTATCTATTAAAAAAGTACCGGAAAACAATTCAGTTCTCCTTTTCATATTTGATAGTCCAATTCCTAATTTTAATTTCTGGGTTATGAAACCAACACCATTGTCTGTTAATTTTAAAATAAGAAAATCTTCCTTTTTATAAAAATCCAACATAAGTTTTGTAGCTTTTGCATACTTCATTATATTTCTTAACTGCTCTTGTATTATACGATAAATATTTAATTGTAAATCTTCACTAAGATTCACATCATTTACTTGGTTATCAAAACGGATATCAATTTCGTATTCTTTATTAACATTAAAAGAGTTCAATAATCCTTCTATGGCAAATTCAAAGCTCGAATCTTCAAAAAAAGCCGGCGCCAATCTGTGAGATAAATTCCTTATTTCATCTGATGCCATGTTGATGTATTGCTTTGCATTGTTAAACCATTCTTCTGCCGGAGGTTCTATATATTTTTTTACCATACTCAAGTTGATTAAACTCGTAGCAAGTATCTGGCACACATTGTCATGAAGTTCACTGCCAATTTCATATCTTTCCTGTTCCTGCGTTTTAATAATGGCTTTGGTTATCTTAAGTTCATACTCGTTTCTTTCAGTAATATCAATAGCTATTATTGATCTACAATTTTTTTCATTTATTATAATGTTTGTACTGTAAACTTCTACTGAAATAATATCGCCATTCTTTTTTACATGCTTAAACCGCCCAGGTAAATTTCCTGAATCCTGATCTTCGGATAATCTATTTATAGCCTCCTGTGCTTTATCAAATTGCTCTAAAGATGTAATGTCAAAAATGGTCATACCCAAAAATTCTTCTTCAGAATATCCATATTTATTTATTGCGGCATTATTTACCTGCATAAATAATAAAGTGCTGGTATCGTATAACCACATTGGCTGTGGGCTTAAATGGAATAAATCACTATATCTTTTTTCAGAATTATTTATAATCGTTGCTGTCTTTTTTCTTTCAATAGCATAAATAATGCTTTTGTAAAGCATAGTTGCATTAAGGTCATCTTTTAAAATGTAATCTGAAATACCTTGTGAAATTGATTGAATACTAAAATTAATATCAGCAAATCCGGTTAAAATTAAAACAGGGAATTCAGGCAAAAATGGAGTTATACCTGATAATATTTCTTCTCCTCTTTTGTCGGGGAGGGATAGGTCCAGCAATACAACATCCAGATTATTATCTGCATTTGAAAGTTCCACCAAAGCTTCTTTAAAAGTTTTAGCATGAATAATTTTGGGGTTGCTTATCTGTTCCATTATAAAATCCTCTACCAGTAAATAATCTCCTGGATTATCTTCTATTACTAAGATATTATATGGCTTTTCATCTTTAATCATTCATTAATCATTGAAGGGAATTTCACAATATTTATCCAAAAAGTTTCAATGTTGTATATAACCTTCATCAGATTATCTACATCAACCGGTTTTGTAATAAAACAGTTAGCATGGTTTTTATATGATCGTAAAACATCACTTTCCGAAGATGATGTTGTAAGCATAATTACAGGAATGGTCTTTAATGAATCGCTTCCTTTAATGTACTCAAGCACTTCATGTCCGTTTTTTTTGGGAAGATTTATATCTAACAAAATAAGATCTGGCAAAAGTTCATCTTTAAATTTTCCTATTTTTTCCAGAAAATCTATTGCTTCACTTCCGTCTCTTGCTATACTTATTTTGTTTGCAATTTTTCTCTCTTCTAAAGCTTCTGTCAGTAAAAAAATATCACCTTCATTATCTTCTACCAGCAATATGTGAATGTGTGTCATGGTCATCAGTTGAGTATTGGATTTAACAAATATAAGAACCACAATCTTTTTCAATGATTCTTATCTTATAACTATCATTTATTATACCAATACCATTATTTATATCTATCCAACCTTTTTTTAAAAATTATTAATTTCATATTAGTTTTGTTAAACCTTATTTAGATGAGTAAGCTTATTAAAATTTAGGAAGCGTAAAATGGAATACACTACCCTCACCTTCAACAGATTCCACCCATATTTTTCCATTTAAATTTTCGATAATTTTCTTGGTAACAGCTAACCCCATACCTGTGCCGGAATATATATCTTTTGTATGCAGTCTTTGAAAAATTATAAAGATTTTTTCATAATATTCTTCACTGATACCTATGCCATTATCTTTAAAAGAAAATTCCCAGTGGGTATTTTGATTTTTAGCCAATATCTCTATAATACAGGGTTTTTCAGATTTGCAATATTTTAAAGAATTGCTAATGATGTTTTGAAAAACCTGCCTTAAGGGTGATTTATAAGATTGTAATACCGGCAAGTTATCGGTGTGAATGATTGCCTGTTGTTCTTCAATTTTACGTGCGTACAATATTTTTATTTCATCTACAATATCATTTAAATTGATTATTTCTTTCATTTCTTCTATTCTGCCAATTTTCGAATATTCTAAAAGATCTAATATTATATGACGCATCCGTTGTGCCCCATCTACAACAAAATGTATGTATTTTTTTCCCTTTTCATCCAGCAGATGTCCATATCTTTTTTCTAGTTGGGCAATAAAACTTGTAATCATCCTCAAGGGTTCTTGCAAATCATGCGATGCTACATAGGCAAATTGTTCGAGATCTTTATTTATGCCTACAAGTTCCAATGCCTTTTGTTGTAAGCTGTGGTTTAAATCTATTAAACGGGTTTCATTAGATTTACGTTCAGTTATATCCCTTACAAAAGCACAAAAATATTCTTCATCATTTTGTTCGATAGGCAGCACGGTAAGTTCAATAGGAAATTCTTCTCCGTTTTTTCTGATTGCAGAAAATTGAACCAATACATTTAAAGCCTGCCCGGTACCGGATTTAAAATAATTTTTCATACCGTTCTCATGCCTTTCCTTGTATTGATCGGGAATAATAAGTTCTGTTAAATTTTTCCCCATTATTTCATTTTCTTTCCATCCAAAAATGATTTCTGCCTGAGGATTCCAAAAAGTTATACAGTTATTTTTATCTATACATATAATAGCATCTAAGGCAGCTTTCATTATTAGTTCTCTTCTTTGTTCACTGCTTCTAATATTTTCATCCGCTCTTTTTCTTGCATCAATATCCTGTACACTACCATAAATTTTTATGCATTTTCCAAAATTAAATTCAGGTTCGCCAATGCTTCTTACCCATATAGCTTTGCCATGTTGAGTTATAACCTCTACCTCCACATCCCATGAAATGCCCTGTTTCATCGCATTCTCTATGTTAATGCTCATGGTATCTCTGCTTATACCTTTTTTAAAAAATTGAAGGCTCATAGGAAGTGTAATTTCAAACTCATTTGAAACCTGGTGAATTTCTTTGGTGATATCCGACCAAAACACTGTATTTTTTTTAAGGTCAATTTCCCAGCTTCCAATTCTTGCAAGTTGGTTGGCTTTATCCAATACAACCTGTAAATCTTGTTTTTCTGTAATATTTTTTGCAACCGCAAATATTACGTCTTCTTCCAGCGAGGGTGTACACGTCCAGGCAAGCCATTTTATTTTTCCCGATTTTGTGATATATCTATTTTCAAAATAATAAATGGATTTGCCATCATTTAAATCCACCATCTGATCAGAAGTTTTTTCTTTATCATCTTCATGTACAAAATCACTAAATGGTACTGCTTTTAATTCTTGCAAGGAATATTCTAACAAATCGGATGCAGCAGGATTAATTTTTTTAAAATAACCATCCTTGCCAACTATGGCTATAATATCAGGAGCAAAAGTAAAAATCTGATTAAGTTCCTGCTCCAGCTGTTTTCTCTTAATCTCAGCTCCTAAATAAATTTTTAGGCTATTAAATAAATTATCAAAAGTATAAATATCTTTCACAGGTGTATCTAAAGCAAAAACAAGTACACCAATAATTTCTGCATTGTTTAAGAAAGGTAAGGCATACAGTTTTTTAACCCCTGCATTTGTTAAAACATTTTTATCCAAAATATTTTTTGATTCAATGTTTGCGTCCCAAATTTGCAGCTCCAGTTTTTCCCAGGCCGAACCTACCAAACCCTCTCCTTTTTTCTGAATATTTATTTTTGATGTTTCATTTAATGTATGGCGCAATGATGGATCAGATACATAATATGTAGCTCTTTTTATTTCTTTTTTATCCGCACTTAACAACCAGGATTCGGCGAAGCAAAAGCCGCCAAAGAGAGTAACTTCTTTTAATACTTTATATAAGGTTACTCGTATACCGATCGGTTCATTAAAAATGATTCTAATTTTTCGTAACAGCTCTTTTTGCAATTCATCTTTTTTTCTTTCTGTTACATCTCTTTCTACTCCTATCCAATGGGTGTAGTTACCCTTTTCATCTGCTACCGGACTTAAAGTAAAATTATTCCAAAATTCCTCTCCGTTTTTTTTATAATTAATCACTGTAATATCGCAGCTTTCCCATTTTTTGATCGAATTTTTTAGGCGTTTTAATTCTGACTTGTCAGTTTTTGGACCTTGTAAAATTCTAGGAGAAATACCTACTAATTCAGCTTCGGTGTAGCCTGTCATTTTTGTAAATGCCTCATTTACAAAAACGATTCTATGCCCTGGTTCATCGTAAGGTTCTGCCTCAGTAATTAAAACAGCATCATTGGTATTTGTAACAACAGAGCTCATTAATTTTAATCGTTGCTCTTCCTGCTTTTGTCTCGTTACATCTTGCATGGCACCATACACCCTTATAGCTCTTCCCTCATCATCTCTTACAATTAAAGCTTTGTTATAAACGTAAGCATAGGTGTTATCCGATTTTAGATAACGGTGTTCCATGGACCAGTTTAGTGATAGACCTTTTAGACTTGAACTAGCACTTTCCACTACCAACATTTTTTCATCTGGATGCAGCCTCGTTAGTACTTGCTCCATATCGGATACATTGTTATCGTTTGATTTCCCAAATAATAACCAATATGACTCTCCCCAAAAAATATTACCAGTAGTAATATCCCAATCCCAAATAGCATCAAAGGTTGCCTTGGTAACGTTCGAATATCGTTGGTTACTTTCCTGCAGATCAGCTTCTTTTTGATAACTTTCTAAAACAGCCTGCAAAATATTTACCCCCCTTTTTATCGTATTCTCTTCCAATAAAGTAGGCTTTTTCACCATTTTATAGTAGATAGCGAAAGTAGCTACAACATTATTTTTACTGTCGAAAATTGGGTGAGACCAACAGGCTTTAAAACCTTGTTTTAGAGCAATCTTTTTTCCATCAGCCCACTTAACGTCTTTGGCAATATCAGCCACTATTATTATCTTTTTTAAGAAAGCCGCCGTACCACATGATCCAACATTATTTCCAATTTCCAACCCTTCAATTTTTTCTAAAAATTCTTTATGTATATCAGGGGAAGATAAATTATATAAATGATTGTTTTTTACTGTATGCATAGAGCCAATCATGCCTGGATGCAGCTTTTGAATACCAATAATGTATTTTTCAGATATTTCTTCAATACTAAATTCACCTTTGGCATTCATTTCCAAAATCTCTCTCTCCAGCATTTCAAGATCATGATAATATTTTCTTTCAGTAATATCTCTTAAAGCCCCTATAACTTTTTCTACTTTTCCACTGTCGTTTCTTAAAATATAGGCACGATCTTCTACATAAGCCTGCTCACCATTTGGTTTTATTATTCTGTACTCATGGCTCCAATAATCATTGGTACTGGTTATTGCATCATTAATACTTTTACTTGCTGTGTCCCTGTCATCAATGTGTATATAATTATTCCAATCAACTTCTTTTGAGTTTAATTTTTTTAAATCGAAACCAAAAGTTCTTTCAAAGCCCTCTCCCCTGTAGCTTGTATTTTTTTGTAAATCCCATTCCCAAATTGCATCGTAGGTGGCTTTAATTACATGCTCGTATCGTTGGTTAGATTGATTTATTATTTCTTCTATCTTTTTTCTTTCCGTTATATCCTGAGCCGTACCGGTTATATAAATTACTCTTCCTTCTTCATTTTTTTCTAGACGGGCTTTCTCATGAATCCATTTAATATTTCCATCGGGCATTATAATTCTATGTTCAATCTCAAAGTTTTTTTGATGAACAAAAACATTTTTCTCTATCTCTAAAATTTGCAATTTATCGTCCGGATGTACGGTGGAGAAAAAGAAATCATAATCTATTATACAATCTTCGCTCAATTCCCAAATATCATAAAGTTGTTTGGAACCATATAAAGATTTGCTGTTAACATCTAACTGCCAGTAACCAAGTTTTGCAATTTGTTGTGCATACTCCAACTTAGCATCTTTATCTTTCAATATTTGGAGTGCCGTTTCTCTTTCTGTAACATCGTGCACTACTAATATTCTACATTTTTTATTTTCATAAATAATTTTATGACCGGAAATTTCCACTTGAATAAGTTCTCCATTTTTCTTAACATGCGTACTAAAATCGTTGAATGAGTTATGGCTTTCCAAAACATCGTCACCGTTACTATCAAAGGTTTTAGAATCTTTAGACAGTCTCAGGTCAACTATATTTTTTTTAAGAAATTCCTCTCTTGTGTAACCATAATGTGAAATCGCATTTTCATTAACTTCAACAATATCGAGTGTTTCAATATCATATATTAATTTGGGCATGGGGGATTTATAAAACAAAAAGCGATATTTTTCTTCCGATAACCGCAACTCTTCAGCAGCCTTTTTCGATTCAGTAATATTTCTTGCATAGCAGGCTACCCCTTCTACTTTTCCATCTTTGTAAAATGGATTAAATTTTACGTCCATCCAAAATTCAGGCAAGTGTTCATTTGCAGCACTGTAAAAAACTTTGTTTAATACTTTACCTGAAAATGCTAATTTGTAAGCCTTCTTCCAGAAAGTTAATGTTTCATTTGTGTATATTTCATCTAATAAAATAACATCTCCCGGCTTAATGATTTTATTGGTGTAAGCTTCCAGACTTTTTGTAAATGATGTATTAGCCACAATCAATTTATAATCCTTGCTTACACTCCAAATTAAATCAACCGTGTTGTTAATTAATACCTCTTTATCTCTCTTCTCAAATTCATTTTGTTGTTCTATTTTAAGTTTTTCAGTTATATCAATCAACATCACTACGGATACTTTTTTGCCATTAAAATCAATTTTATGGTCACTTATATCCATGTACATTATTTCCCCATTCTTCTTTTTATGTCGCCATATATATTTAAATACATCAGCATAAGACTCTTCGTTGTGAACAAAATCGTCAAGTTTGGAAATATCTTCCTTCGGCCTTAAATCTTTAATGGACAGTTGCAAAAATTCCTCTTTTGTATATCCGTATTTTAAAAGCGTTTGCTGGTTACAATCAATTATCTGCAAGGTTTCAAAATCAAAAATAAACATGGGAGCAGGGCTGTTTTCAAAAAGAATTTTATAATTTTCTTTTGTAACCAGTAAAGCTTCTTCTATATTTTTTCTTTCTGTTATATCTCTTGAATTGGCAACTATGCCCTGTATGGAGGGTTCGTCAAGTAAATTAATGAGGGAAGTTTCAATCCATCGCCATTCATTATTTTTATTCTTAAATCTAAAAGCTGGTAAAACCAATTTCTTATTATGTTCCAGTAAAGAAAATTGATGATACATCATCTCCACATCATCTGGATGTATATAATCGAAAGCATTTTTATTAATAAATTCTTCGGGCTTGTACCCTAGTATGGCAAAAGATGTTGGACTAACATAGGTGTAATTTCCAATTTCATCAATAATACCAATCATATCAGCTCCATCCTGTACCAGGCTCTTAAATCTCTTCTCACTAAGTTTTAAAGTGTTCTCAGCTTCTACTTTAGCTGTTACATCTCTACCTATTCCGTAACGCATGTTTGCTTGCTCATTCCATCTGGATGTCCACTCTAAATAAACCAATGAACCATCCTTGCGTACATAACGGTTGTAAAAATTAGCATTCTTTTTTCCTGCCATTACCTCTTCTACCGTTTTTAATGTTGTAGCCGCATCTTCATGATAAATAAAATCAAACATATTTTTACCAATCAATTCTTCAGGCTTATACCCTAACACTATTTCAGAAGCTGCACTAATTCTTTTGATGAGATTATTTTCTGAAATGGTACAAATCATATCAAGAGAATTGGCCATTATATTATCCAACTCTGCATTGGCAGCTTTTACTGCCATTTGGTTTATGGTAAGCTCCGTTATATTTTTTGAGTAACATGCTACACCCGTTACTACACCTTCATTGTAAATTGGATTAAAAGAAACCAATTCATAAGCTGACAAATTTGTAGCAGGATCTATGTATTCATCTTCAACGCTATATTTTTCTCCTGCCAATGCTCTTTGATAGTAAGTTTCCCATTTTTTATTTATTTCCTCTCCAAACTCCGGTGGAAGCACTGAATGATTAATAAGTTTTTGCTTGCCAGTAATTTTCTCTAACATGTTTAAAAAGCCCTCATTAGCAGCAATTAATTTTAAATTACGATCAATACTCCATATTAAATCATCAGTAGTATTTATAAGGGCTTCCTTGTTTCTGCGTTCCAATTCTGCTTGGGCTTCTGCATCTTTTCGGTCATTTATAAACCTGTAATAAGCCAATATTCTTTCAGAGCCTGCAATGGTAGCTTTTTGTAAACGGACCTCAACCCAATTTAGGGTTCCGCTGCTATGACGGCATATCCATTCATATATCTGCGTCTCACCCATTGCTGCTTGCTTTAGCTTGGCTACAGCTACATCATAAGCAAAACCGGTAGAATTAATTGCATAGATTGCAGGATTTTTTTCAATAATTTCCTCTTTACTTTCCCCAAAAAGTTCGCAGCCTTTACTATTGATGTCAATCAGTCGCCCGGTTTCTATTTCATGTATTAAAATAGCATCATTGGCTTTATCAAAAATTTCACGATAGTTAATTTTTGCCTGATCCAATAAAATTTGCTTTTTTTCAACTTCATCACTATACTTTATTTCGTCAGAAATATCTCTGATAGTAACAAAAACACCAATTATTTTATCAGACTTATTTTTAGAAGGGGCATATTTAATTTTAAAATAATGCTTAATTCCTTTTTCATCTTTTGCATCTAAATCTTTGTAAACTACTTCTCCTTTTAATACCCTTGAGTAAATTTGAGTGGCAATTTTTATTCTTTCAGGTTTTACAAAGTTTAAAATAGAAAGACCTTTTTGAACAGGTAACTTAAAATATTTTTTGTATAACTCTTTAAACTGTGTATTAAAATTTAAGATGATTAGTTCACTGTTTAAAAGAATAAAGCCCTCTTCTGTGTTCTTAAGCATTAAGCGCAATTCCTGCTCTGCTTTTTTTCTTATTGTAATATCCTGCATCATTGTACAGGTAAATTCATTACCTAGATCATCTGTAAAAAAGGTGGAAGTGGCTTCTACATAAAACCTTTCCCGATTATTTTTTATACCACAGAGTTCTCCTTTTGGTTTTACAGCTCCTTCTTTTGAAGTAAAGAGTTTGTGCAAGTTTTCATCAGCATGATCAATTATCTCATTTATATTTATTTCTAAAAATTTGCTTTTTGTAAATCCAAATAATTGTTCGGCTGAATTGTTAACCTCAATAATTTTACCCGTAGAATCTGTTAAAAAAAAAGCAGAGGGAGAATTGTCTATAAGAGATTTATAAATATTGAATTTTGAATCATTTTCTGAATGGTTATTTTCAGTCAACTGAAATTTAATTGTATGATTCTCTGCAGTAGCATTTCTTTCGATATGATCGGTTATTCTATTTATTTTATTATTTTCTTTTTTACTACTTGACATGTGTTGAATTACATTAAATACAAAACAGTTATCCTGTGTTGCGAAAGGGGAATAAAAGGTAGTAAATATACTTTGTAAGTGAACGCAAATAAAATTTTTTTCTGAATAAGATTCGGAATTATTTTTAGAAGGAATTCTACATTTCACGCATTATTGAGCAGTATTAAACACGATGATAACTATATAAACAATGGTTTAATTTCCGACTATGGCATATGGCATTTTTGGAGGTGCATCATCAGCATTTAAAAATTTACACTTTTAATTTGTTTTTTTTAAAATGAAATAGATAAGGATGTGGTAACAAAGAAATTATTATCACTGGGCAAATTATCTTTATTTAGAAAAATTTTATCTTTAGAATTAAAACTACGCCCTTCAATTCTCCACATTACATTTTCCCTTACCAAGTAATCGAAGTTTACAGAGTAACCGAAAGTTCTAAACCCGTTTGCTGTACCTGAAAGAATGATTACCCCATTTTTATCTGCAAAATATTCTCCACGGGCAGCAATAGAATATTTTTCTGTTGGACTAACTCTTAAAATTAAAACCGGTGAAAACCAACTGTTGAAATTCTTGCTTCCTTTTGTTTTTTGCTCTGCCCCAATATCAAAACCTGCTGTGAGGCCAACCTTTTTTGTGATCTGAATTTGTGTATAGAAATTATGGAAGTAACGCATCTGTCTTACGGTATCCGGTTTATCATTCCCAATAAAAGAACTGCTGTTTAATGTTACTTTATTTGTTGGCTTGTATGTAAGCTGGTGTCCAAATGCGGGGGTATTATTTCCATCAACTCTTTGTATTCTTTGCCATCCATTTAAAACCATGCCGCTTAGAAATAATTTTTCGTTTGCAGATGAATATGAAATTTTTATACCAGCTTCATAGTATGGAGAATTTTCGGCTAAGATACTTCTGGTGAGGTTCCAACAGTCTTTACCAATGGCACTTTCAAAGCCAATATGCGAAGGAAAAATTCCTGCATCAATCCATACATTTTTATTTTTAGAAACTTTTACACCTGCATTTGCTTCGTAAATATTTTTAAATACGCCCGGTTCTGCTGCAAGGTTCGCATTCATATAAGTACCCGTTGCCAATGCAAAATTTGCTCTTACATTATCTTTTGTGTAAGCTGCTTTTACAAAGCCTAAGTTTAAGTTTACTTCATTATGCCTATTGTGTGAGTACAAAAAAGATGGCTTTGTATGACTTGCCGGATTACCAAAATCATAGCTGTAATATGTTTCTAAATATCCGCTAATTTTTAAAGGACTGGTTACTGAATCTGTTTGCGCATTTGCTGTAATGTTACTACCAAACAGAAAAATAGCCACTGCAAAGTTTGTTATAACTTTTACCGAAATCTTCATTTTCTATATTTATAAATTGTCCGATTAATTTTAAAGTTCCTCTAACCCAATATTAAATTTTAATAAATTAATTTTTGTTGTACCCAAATAACCACTCAATCACTCCTCAATATTTGATTTAATCATCTTCATTCATTTCATTTTGTAAATATCAATTTGTAATAGCAATAATACGCACATTAACACTTACTTTTTCGGCAGTTGTTATAGCGGCTGTAATAATTTCTGATTTTCCTAAATACTGTTGAAGGAAGTTTTATTGCGAATGAATATTTCTAATCGCAGTATTTTTTTTAGTGAGGTTGGTGTTAAATAATGGGGGGATAAAATTTAAAAAGATGTTATTATTATCATAGCCAATAATGATGTAATAGAAAACTGGTTTGTTTATGGCTTGCTTACTTTAAAAATGGATTTAGAAAACCTTCCATTGACAATTTTGTACAGAAGTACAAAAGAAGTTTTCTTAATCATTTGATCTAGAATATTTTCTTTTACTACAACAATTTATATGCTACGAAATGAACTATTAGTTAGAAACAAGTTTTAATGCGGCAATTTTTGTTTTACAATACCATATAGATATGTACCTAACACGGCAAATACAAAAACCACAATAAGCGATAGAAAGCCATAACCAATATTTACTACAATTGGCCCCGGACAAGCACCCGTTAGCGCCCAACCTAAACCAAAAATAATACCTCCTAAAAGATATTTCGTAATTGATTTTTCTTTAGGCGTAAACTTTATTGGTTGCCCGTAAATATCTTTTGCATTAAATTTTTTAATAAGTGCTACGCCAATGACACCCAACACAACAGCAACACCCATTATACCAAACATGTGAAATGACTGGAAGCGAAACATTTCCTGTATTCTGTACCAAGAGATAGCTTCCGATTTAGCCATTACGATACCAAAAATTATTCCGGCAATTAAAAATTTTATAAGTTTCATACATTTAAAATAATAAAGGAAAAATTAAAAAAGTCATTATCAAACCCCCAATAAAAAAACCAATAACTGCAATTAAAGATGGCCATTGCAAATTGCTTAATCCACTTATTGCATGGCCTGATGTGCAACCTCCTGCATATCTGGTTCCGAAGCCAATAAGCAGACCACCTATAGCCAAAATACTAAACCCTTTTAGGGTAAGTAATTTTTCTATACTAAACAGTTCAGTGGGTTGTAAGCCTGTAGGTGCTGCAAAATGTAGCTTTTGCAAATCTGTTATGGTGTTTTCTGAAATGGCAACAGGTGCGCCTGTAGATAAAAATTTGTAGGTAATAAAACCACCAATAATGGCACCTACTAAAAACACCAAATTCCAAATTTGATCTTTCCATTCAAACTTAAAAAAATCTGATTGTTTGCCGGCACCACATGCTGCACAAATGGTTCGCAGGTTTGATGAAAAGCCAAAAGATTGCCCGAAGAAAATTAGTATAAATTTTACCGTTGCAATAATTGCTCCTGCAACTGCCCAATGCCAAGGTTGCTTAATTAATTCAATTATGTTCATTGTATATTTTATAGTTTATCAATTTTATTTTTCAAACCTTAATGGTTTATGGTGCTTTTTTAATTTTATACTTTGCATCATGCGCAATGGCATCTTGCAAATGCACCAATGGTATTTCATTTTTACTCACCAGCAATATTTCGCTAAAATTTTTACTTACACTCACGTTTAATACGCCAGCTATTTCATAAAGTTTTTCACTTACACTTGCCACACATCCACTACAGGTAAATCCTTCAAAGTTATATAGTGAGACAATTACATCTTTGTTTTTTTGCAATTCAATAAATAGTTCTGTATTAGCTCGGGGTGTTATAGAATTAGATGCAGTTTCACTTTGCAAAAAGTGAAATGCATTTTTAAATAATAAAAGATATTCATTTTTTGTACCACCAAATGGTGGTCCCACTTCAAATATTCTATTAAATAGTAAACCAACCAGCAAGCCATTTTCTTTTAAAAGTTGATGCATTTTAAAAACATAATGCTCACGCATTGTTGGTGGCAAAGCACAAAAAAAAGTTTGCTCAATTATGTAATCATATTGCCCTTCATGTTTAAAGAAATCGCCTAATATTACATTGATATTAGGATTACCTACAAATTTGTGTTGAAGGCTTTTTACCAAGGTGGGTGCAATATCAATTACTGTTATATTGGTAAAACCATTTTGCAAAAGAAACTGGGCTTCGTAAGTATTACCACAACCTGGTATTAAAATAGCAGCATGTTTATTAGTCACATTTTCAAAATAACTTTTTATCGGTGGAGATACTTCACCTAAATCCCACCCTGTAGTATTTGCAATATATTGAGCATCCCAATACATATCATCTAATGGGCGCTCACATTGCACTACACAACACTGTTCATCTAACATTTTATTTATTTAATAATGAATTAATATTTTGCCATGTTCCACCATTTATCACATTTGTAAACCCATTTTGTTCTAAAATAGTTTTTGCCTGTCCGCTTCTATTGCCACTTCTACAAAAAACCACAATATTATTTTTATTTTTAAACTTTGCTAATTCACTTGGCAAAGTATCTAATGGTATATTAACAGAACCCTTTACATTTCCCTGTGCAAACTCATGTGGCATTCTTACATCTACCAAAAATGCATTCCTCATTATTTCCTCTATTCTATTTGATTCTTTATTGGCGAATATTTTTTTGAAAAATGCTATCATTTTATTTTAGTTTATGTTGGATAATTTGCTTTGGCAAACAAAGTCTGTAGTTGGAATATTTGTTTCTGCTATGGCTTTAAAACCACCTTGTATTTCTGTAAAATTTCTATAACCTCTGGCTTGTAAAATACTGGATGCAATCATGCTTCTGTAACCACTCTGGCAATGCAAATAAAAATGCTCAGTTGGTAATATATCTTTTATCCAAGTATTAATATCTGCCAATGGCTTGTTGAATGAATCTTCTACATGCTCAGCACTGTACTCAGTTTGTTTACGAATATCTACAACCTTATTTTCACCAATTTTTAATTTTGATGAGAATTCGTTTGCAGTAATTCTATTAACCGTATCTACTTCTTTACCTGCATTTTTCCAAGCCTCAAAACTGCCCTGCAAATGCCCTACAATATTATCGAAGCCAACCCTTGCCAAACGAGTAACAGTTTCTTCTTCCAACCCTGGGTCTGTAACCAACAAAATAGTTTGTTTTACATCGCCAATCATTGCACCAACCCAAGGTGCAAAATCGCCCTTTATACCAATGTTGATGGACTGTGGTACAAAGCCATTGCTAAAATCTCCATTACTTCTTGTATCTAAAATTAATGCTCCTGTTTGTTCAGCTGCTGCTTCAAATTCAGCTACGCTCAAAGCTCTCATACCATTGTTAAAAACAGTATCAAAACTGTCGTAGCCATTTTTATTTAAGGCTACATTAGCGCCAAAATATGCCGGCGGTGGTAACAATCCATCAGTTACTTCTTTTACAAATTCAGCCTCCGTCATGTCTGCCCTTAATGCATAATTTAATTTTTTTTGTATACCAATGGTTGACGAAGTTTCTGTACTCATATTTTTGCCACAGGCACTACCGGCACCATGTGCAGGATAAACAATTACATCATCGGGCAGTGTCATAATTTTTGTACGCAATGAGTTATATAATATTGCAGCCAATTGTTCTTGTGTCATCGTTGCTGCTTTTTGTGCAAGGTCCGGGCGACCAACATCACCAATAAATAAAGTATCGCCACTAAACAAACAATGTTCTACACCATTTTCATCTATCAATAAATAACAGGTACTTTCCATGGTATGACCAGGGGTGTGTAATACTTTTATTTTTACATTTCCAATTGCAAAAATTTGTTCATCATTGGCACTTATGAAATTAAAAGCAGGATTTGCATTTGGCCCATAAACGATAGCAGCATTTGTATGTTTGCTTAAGTCTAAATGTCCACTCACAAAATCAGCATGAAAATGCGTCTCAAAAATATATTTTAGTTTTACATTGTCTCTTTCTAATCGGTCTAAATACGGTTGTGTTTCTCTTAATGGGTCTATTATTGCTGCTTCTCCATCTGATGTAATGTAGTATGCGCCTTGCGCCAGACAACCTGTATATATTTGTTCTATTGTCATGTTTTTTATTTTATTGCACAAATTTACATTTTACAAAAGGTATGATTAGTGACTATTGTTACAAAAGAAAATCCCCTTCAATGGTTGAAAGGGATTTATGTTTAAACAGGGGATTGAAGAAGATTATTATTTGACTATAAGAGAAATTCTTTAACAATTATATACACTCCCATTATTAAAATAAAATATCCAAAAGCAGGTTTCAGTTTTGAAGCATCAATACGTTTAGAAAAGTATGCGCCAATAAACATCCCAGCAATGGCAATGATAGAGATAGTAAAAAGAAATGCATAATTTATTACTGTGCCGTTTACCACATCACCTGCAAAACCAAGAAGAGAATTTATACAAATGATGAGGAGAGATGTACCTACTGCCTCTTTCATATTTAAGCCTGCGAAAAATATTAGTGCAGGAATTATAAGAAAACCACCACCTGCCCCCAAGAGTCCTGTAAGCAGTCCTACAGCAAAACCTATAAATGCAAGTCTTAAAAAATTTGTTTTTACCCTAGTATTAGTTTCAGCAGATTTCTTTATCATAGCCATAGCTGCAGCTACCATTAGCAATGCAAAAACCACTAAAATCAACCGATTTTTTGTTACCTCTATTTCACTTATCCAAAAAATTGATTCAGGTATTTTAGGTAAAATAATTTTACGAACAAATAGTAGAGAAACCAAAGAAGGTAAGGCAAAATACAATGCAGATTTTATACGCAGGTTACCCATTTTAAAATGAACCAATGATGCCATCAACGCAGTAATGCCCACAATGAAAAGAGAATAACTTGTAGCAGTTGCTGCCTCTATATTAAAAAGATATACCAATATAGGAATAGTAAGAATACTACCGCCACCACCAATAAGACCTAAAGCAATCCCAATAAACACTGCAGCTAAATAACCGAAATATTCCATCTAATTTATTTGAGCAGCAAATTTGCAATCAATTAAATAAAACTTCAGTAACATTTATCACATTGAAAATTTATGAAACAGTAATATGGCTTCGATGCAATTTTATTAAGCCACGCTGTTCCATTTTTTTAAGTAAACGAGATATTACTTCTCTCGAAGTATTTAAATCATTTGCAATTTCCTGGTGTGATATTTTTATATCTGTACAGTTACAAGCTTGCTGTTGTTTTTTAAGATAAAATTGTAAACGTTCGTCCATTGCCCTAAATGCAATGCTGTCAACCACCTCCAATACTTCCTCAAACCTGCTTCTATAAGTATCCAATACAAATTCGTACCAGCTTTTATGTTCCATCATCCATTTATCCATCAATGCAAGTGGCACCATAATTATTTTGGTATCTTCCACTACTTTAGCGGTTATTTTACTTTGCTCACTTTTAGTAGCGCATATCATACTTATAGCACAAGCTTGTCCGGGCTGCAAATAATACATAAAAAATTCACCCCCATCTTCTCCCTCTCTGTAAATTTTTATTCTTCCTTTTATAACCAATGCAGTATTTTTTATGTACTGCCCTGTTCGCTTTAAAATATCACCTTCTTTAAAATTTTGTATAGTAGCATTTTCTTCAATCTCTTTTACTAAAAGAGGATTAAAGGTTGGAAAGATTGATTGAACATTTTTCATAATTAATTTGCTTATTTACCGATACAGAAAGTGATAACCTGCAATTCTAGTGAGTTTTAGTAGTGTTAGTGACTGAATAGTGAACTGCAAGAAACGAATGATATTTCTTAGTATTTATAACGGAGGTAGCTTGTTTTTCTTGTCTAATATTGGTCTTGTAACTTAACAAAAAAAAGAAAAATATCCAAATTGCTAAAATTGTAAATTGATATTTGGATGCAATTGAAAATTTTTCTGCTAAATAAAACTCATGAAATAATGTAAGAATAACGAGAAAAAAAGTTCCGATTATTTCAACTTCCGTTGCCTGTTCAAATAAACTAATAAAACTGATTATTAATAATGGCTGAATACCCCATTTTGTTAATTCTTGAAAAATATTAGGCTTTTTAAACTCAACAGAGTCTTCCAACTTTGCATCTATATCCCCAACAGCTTCAGGTTGAAAACGCTTTTCTTCTTCAAGACGCTTTCTTTCTGTTTCTCTTTTTGTCAACTGTTTAATGTAAATAACTGCGATAGTTAAAAGCAATGAAAATAATCCACCAATAAATAAAAGAAAAATTTTATGATTGTATAGAAGTTGCATCTCAGAATCTATTTTTCATCCATGAATTTAATCTAGCATCTCTGTCTGCTAATATCTTTTTCCAAAATGTATAAGATTTTTCACCTGTTGGGTCTTGTTGACTAGTAAAGTAATCTCTTGAAACGCCTGGCTTTATTAATGGTATAAAATAAGTTTCAAAATTTCCAAAAGTGTCACCGCCTAACATGTTAAGTTTGACAAGGAGGTTTACCTCAATCAGTTTATTGAGATAAATTTTATTAGAATTTGTTATCAATTCCTTCCTTATAAAATATATATCTTGTTGTGATCCCACTTGATTGTTATAATCAATTATAAATTCATTGTAAATTTTTGAACCAATACTTACTGCATATGCATCAGTAAAAGCTATTTCAACCCAATTATAAATTAGAAAAAGCGCTTTGAAAAGTGAGACTTCAGTTAGGCTTTTATTGAAAAAGCTATTAGAAAATTGTGTGTCCTCTATAATTCTATTTAGAGCAAAATGCACCTCAATGGGTGATTTTCCTTTAATATTTTCAGCTATTTTGTAACAATCATCTGGATTAATACGTAATGTGTAACCGTCATATATAATTGTAAAAAGTGAATTAGACTGGGCTAAATTAGGAGCTATTAATCTTATCTCAAGCGGAATATTATTTTCTGTTAACTGAAATGATTCTTTATTGCCTAAAATAACTATTTCCATGGCGAACTCAATTTTATTTATAAAGGTAAAAATTTTCTACCAAGTCATATGGTTACACACTACCGGCTTACAAAACTTCTCATTACATTTAGGATTGGATCTGCCTTCATTTCTTTGATACCCTCTACAAACCCCTCAAGCATCATGTTACTAGCACTACCATCTCTTACCAAATGATTTTTATGAAACATTGCTAGTTCCAGAGGTTGGTCTTTTCGTTTTTCCAACTCAAAGAAGAAACGGTTATTTTCTTCTTTAGTTTTTAATCCATTTAATTCAATAACGGGCTTTTCTTCAAAAATGGAAATAATTTCATCTATGCTGTTTCCTTCACTTTCAATTTTTGCGTAAATCCAATACCAAATCATATACCTGTTAAGTCTCCTTATTTGAATTTCTTCTAATTTCACTCCGGCATCATCAAAACTCCACATAGTTTCAGTGGCTACTTTTATTGTATCCATAAAAAACTTTTTAGGATCTTGAATTGGTCCCTTCATTTTAAAGTGATAACCGTATTCATTCATGATGGCATAAACATCTGCCTGGTAATCTGCCGTCTCCAAAACTTTAGGGAAGCTGCCAATATTAACAGAGGTTAAATCCGTTAGCTTATGTTTCTTATAATGTACAGATTCATGAAATAAGAAAAGCCTCACAGCCTTCAGTATATCCTCAGGATTATTTAATCTGTTTTTAACAGAAATGAAAAAATTGTCATCAACAAACCATTTATTCATTCTCCAGTAAAACCCGTCATTAACAACCTCGGTTTCAAAATCAAAACTATCGTCTTTTAAACTTGTCTCGTACAATGCGGGCAAATCAGTCCAAAACTGTGTATTCATTACAGAATTATTAACGCCAGGAACTAAGCCTTCATACCATTTCCTTCCTACCGACATATCTTTATTTTGTTGGCAATAATTCTTTACATTTTTTGTCAGTTCCTCATTACACAAGCCTCTCAATTCGTCTGCCTGCTTTTTTTCTTCTGCACCAATTTTTCTTTCCAATCTTAATTGTGCTTTTATCAATAGAGCTTTTTTATATTTTGGCTCCTTTGTTCTTGAAAACTGGTAGGTCTGAATATAAGAGTGAATATTAGGAGAAATTTTAGTACCTGCTAAAAAGGCTACCCCACAAGGTATTGAGGCAAAAAAATGTATTGTTTCAATGCCACTTCTATTACTAGAGAGTTCATCAAATGCTTGTTTTATTGCTTCGCCAACCTCAAGCATTTTTATTGAAGAGGCAATTGCATCTTCACCTGCATGAGAAAGTTGTATATCAATTTCAGCAGCATTCGGCAATATTTCATAAGTATCGTCAGGGTTGATATTATGAGAAATATTTAATCGTATCAAAGCATCCGAAATTCCTTTCTGAAGCTGGTCGGGTAACCCCTTAATTTCAAGATTATTTTCATTTTGTAGGTCAACTCCTAAATTTATGTACCATTGTTTAGTAACATGATGTCGCTGGTAAATATCAATTTCTCTGTAATTATGAAAAAGGTGGCCAAAGTCAACACATAATGGGATAGGAGCCATTCCAAAATAAATCACTTTATAATCAGGGTTTGCAATAAGTAGTGGTAGTATATCATTAGCAAAATATCTTCTGTGTTCCAAAGCATACTGCTCATAACCGGTATCGTAAAGCTTCTGGAGCTCTAATAAGTCAGAATAATTAATTTCTTTTACTTCCCTGTGAATGCCATGCCACTGATATGGCAAGGCTGTAAGCACCTCATCAATGGCTATTTTAGTAAAGCCATTGTGCAACAGTATTATTAATCCTTGTGGAGTATCCATAAATATGATTTAATCAGTTAATAATTTTCAGTTTAATAATTTTTAATGTTCTTCTGTCGCCTTCCCAAATTTCAATACTTTTAATTCCTGCAATAATAAAATATAAATACCTGCTTGAAAACACATCTGTATTTAGCTTTCGTTTCCAGTCCCTGATATCAACACCAGATAGTGTTGGAAAGTCTTCAGGGTGTGTATGCCACTCACCCAAATAATTAGATGTGCCATTACTTTTCGTCCATTCTTCAGTAATTATTTTTTGGTGTAGAAGAGAAAGCCTTTTGAAAGAAAATCTTGTTTGTTTATCACCTCTCATTGGTGTAGTTATTTTATCTACAACAATATTTTTTGAAACTTTAATAAACCTCCCTAATAAAACACCACCAGACTCTAAAGAATCTTTATTTGCTTGCCTATGATTTTGCAGAGTTTCTACAACTGAACCTGCTAACTTTATTTTTCCACCGTTCGTAATTTCAAAAATCAAATTATCCTTTACCACAGAGCTTACATTTTGGTTGATGAAACATTGATTTGCCTGCCTCTAACTGTTCTGCAGTTTGTTTATAACGTTCTGATAAATTATATCCTTCCTGTAAAAACAATTCACTGCTTCCTTTCCATGAATAAACTGCAACGATAGTTTCCTTACCTGCAAATACATCCAATGTTTTTCGCACGGTAAGTATTGCAGTTTGATTGGCATCCAACGCACCATATGGAACATATACGCTGCCACATCCTGAGATATTCTTTACAAAACTTCTTTGTTGGCTGGCAGCTGCAAAAGAAGCAAGATTATGTAATGCATCATTAGTGTACAAGCATTGATAGCATCCACTTTTAGAGACGTTACTAACCAAACAATGTCCACCAACCCCATAAGGGTCCAGCCAACTAAAAAGAACAGGTTTATCTGGTGTCTCTTTCCTAAAAAATTTTATCAAAAACTGGTTAACAGTAGCATTTCCAGTTGCAACTACAATAGCATCGTATATATTAAAATTTATTCTCTGTTTCGATATGGCATCTTCAATAGACATATTAAATGCATTAACAATTGAATGCGGATAAAAGGTGGTCAACTTGTCCTTAATCGCTTCCGCTTTCTTTTTATTTATATACTTAAAACCGCAATTATGCCGGTAGCAATTATCAATCTCTAATATCTCTTTGTCCACAACATCAACATTTATTACAGCAGCTTTTATTAATTCTTCAGCTACGGCACTTCCAACAGAGCCTCCACCAATAACTAGTACTTTTTTGTCTATAAAGCTAATTCCATTACCCCCTCGTGTAAGCATAAACTCTGGATCTACTCTTTTTACATTGTATGGAATTACACTTGCAGTGGATCCGGATGTTAAAAGAGGGTGGCTTGCATGACTAATTCCCTTAAAGCGTAAAGCAAATAAAGAATTATTTCCATTAGGTAAGGGTAGATCCACTACTATTAAATCTTCTTGCTTTGTTTTGCTTAACGCAGTTCTAATTTTCTGCTCATTACTAGGAGTAATGTTTTCTAAAATTAACTCCCTTACATTCTCTAATGTTAGTTCTTGTTTAAAGTTGGGAATTAAAATTTCAGAACCTTTTTTTAAAGGGACATACAAGCCGTTAAAATACTGTGCGGGACTTTCTTTAACATTAATTATCCGTTGATAGCTATCAATCCTTTCTGTAGTATCAGATACCGCAAAGAATAATTCCTTTTCCTTGTCTTTTAATTTAGAATATTTAATAATTTCTACATTTTGACTCAATACGATATTAGTAAACATTGAACTAACATTTTTAAGATGTCGCCAATAGGCTTCGTACTCATTGTAGAACTCATTGTTGTCCTTTCGGTCTATACCATCTTTTAAAGTCTTAATAGCAAGTTGTAAACATTCTGCAATTATTCCAGGCTCATTATCAATATCTAAAACTAGG